>VAWT01000059.1 GCA_005883415.1 Actinomycetota bacterium
AGCCGAGCCATCTATCGCGAGCTGGCCGAGGAGATCATTGAAGGCTGCAACAGCGTCCAGCACCAGGTGAATCACGAACGTGTTCTGCGAGCATGCGAGGGGACAGTGGAGCGCCTGGCGACGGACCGCCATTACTTCGCCCGACCGGCGCGAACGCTGTTCGGGGAGATCCGCTGGTATTTCCCGCTGACCTCACAGGTGAGGGTGCTGCGAGTCATCGAGCGTTATCTAGCTTTGGTCGACGAGTTGGTGCGCAATCTGCCGAGCAATGGGCTCGACGTGCACGGAAATCCACTGCAATGTCGCGCGAGCACCCGGAAGGGAACGCCGTGCCAGCGGATGCCATTGCCACATAACGGCTATTGCCCATCCCACCAACACCTGGCCGACACTGAAGAGCTGCCCGCGTCGCTGGCCGCATAGGTTCGCAGGACACCCCGAGCTTCGCGGCCACGGCATTAGAGTGGGCGCCTGGTTTGGCTGCCTACTCCGCTGAGCATTGGACAGACCTGTTCGTTGCCGCCGCAGGCGCCTCGGCCGCGCTCACGGGCCTGGTGTTCGTTGCGGTGTCGATCAACATCGAGCGGATCCTGCGGCTGGCTGGCGTCCCTGAGCGCGCCTTCCAGACCATCGTCCTGCTCCTCGGCGTGGTCGTCGTGTCGGTCTTCGCGCTTGTGCCTGGGCAGTCGCGAACTGCGCTCGGACTCGAGCTAATCGGCGAGAGCGTGGTGTGCCTCGCGGCCATTGCCTGGCTGCTTCGCGCCAGCATCCGTGCGGGCCGTGCAACCGATGAGCCGACCTACCTGCGCAGTCAACTCACCCTCGCGTTGCCTGGTGTGCTGCTCCTGGTGGTCGGCTCGGCGAGCCTCCTCGCCCACGGCGGGGGAGGCCTCTACTGGACCATGGCCGGCGTGGTGTTCTCGCTGGTCGGCGCGGTCCTCAACGCTTGGGTACTCCTGGTCGAGATCCTGCGATAGACGGCCGCCCCGGGCCCCGGCTCGATCCGCCGCCTGACATGCCATCTTTGTGTTCACTGTGAAGCCGCACGTGTGTCAGCGGATCGGGCACGGGGGCGCGAGCGCCCTGGCTCCGGCGAACACGCTCTCCTCGTTTGACATGGCTCGCGAGATCGGGGTCGACATCGTCGAATTCGATATCCGCTGCTGGCGGGGTGAGCTGGTGCTCGCGCACACCAGGCTCGACGCCCCGCGCCCTTGGAACCTCCGGCTGCACGAGGCGCTGTCCTACCTCGCCGGTCCAGAGTTCAAAGAGATCGAGCTGAACGTCGACGTCAAGCAGCTGGGGTGCGAGTCGG
The DNA here is from genome assembly GCA_005883415.1 of Actinomycetota bacterium. GTDB lineage: Bacteria > Actinomycetota > Thermoleophilia > Solirubrobacterales > Solirubrobacteraceae > Palsa-465. Next base: position 1,316 of record VAWT01000059.1, read on the forward strand.
CGCTGCTCGACGAGCTGCGCAGCGCGGGGCTTCTTTCGCGGACTGTGATCTGCTCGCAGATGGCGGCGGTGCTCGATCGCGTTCGGGCCCTCGAGCCCGGCGCGCGGGTGGGAATCTCGGTCGGTGGTCGGGTAGCGCGCCTGAGCCGGCGCTGGCGGGACTGGCGCGAGCAGGTGCTCACGGGTCTCGCCGCCCGCCGCTGGGACGCGCTGATGGCCCAACACCGGCTGGTCGACTTCAGGCTGCTCGAGGACGTGGTCGCGCGCAGCGGCCTTCTGTACGCCTGGACCGTGAACGAGCGACCAGCGATCGACGCGTTGCGGAGGCTCGGCGTTCACGGGATCGCCACCGCCGACCCCCGGCTGTTCACGGCGTAAAGACGATCTTCCCCACAACCTCGCCGGCGAGCATCGCCTCGAATCCCTGCCGCGCCTCGCCGAGTGACAGGACGTCGTCGATCGCCGGGTGCACGTCCTTCTCCACGCACAGCCGGATCAGCCGCTCTAGCTCGTCGCGGGTGCCCATCGTTGAACCGATCACCGACAGCTGAAGGAAGAACATCCGCCGTAGCTCCGCGGACGGTGAGTCGCCGGTAGTCGCGCCGGAGACCACGATCGTCCCTCCCGGCTTCAGGGAGCGCACGGAGTGAGACCAGGTGGCTTGCCCCACGGTCTCCATCACCGCGTCGACCCGCTCCGGCAATCGGGTGTCTGACTCAAACGCCTGATCGGCACCGAGCTCCAACGCCTCTGAGCGCTTGCGCTCCGAACGTGACGTGACCCACATCCGCACTCCGGCGGCGGTCCCCAGCACAACCAACGCTGTAGCCACTCCGCCGCCGGCGCCCTGCACCAGCACGGTCATGCCGGGGACGACCCGAGCCCGACTGAACAGCATCCGATAGGCGGTCAGCCGTGCGGTGGGCAGGCACGCTGCCTGCTCGAACGACAGCTCCGGGGGCTTGGGCACCAGGTTGCGGCGGGGGACCGCCACCCGCTCGGCGAACGTCCCCTGGTGGCGCTCGGAGAGGATCGAGCGCCGGGGGTCGAGCGTCTCGTCGCCGCGCCAGGAGTCGTCGGTCCAGCCCTCCGGCGCCGCTGCGTCCGGCCGCTCCCCGACTTCCAGCCCGCGCAGGGGATCATCGCGGTCGATGTCGGAGGCGAACACGGCGCGCATGCGGGCATCATGCCGAACACGACTGCCGGGGGCGGTCGATGCCAGAATGCTCACCCGTGGCCCAGGTGACAGCCAGCGCGACCGAGACGGTGGGCGCTCCCCCCGAGCGGGTGCTCGCCTTCCTGCGCGACTACCACCAGGCCCGGCCGTCGATCCTCCCCGACAGCTACAGCCGCTACCGGGTCGAGGAAGGAGGAGAGGGTGCGGGAACCGTCTTCAGCTACCACTTCAAGTCCGGTCCCACCGAGCGAGACTTCCGCCTGCGGGCGGAGGAGTCGGACGGGCGGCTGATCGAGCGCGACGAGCTGTCGTCGTTTGCCACCACCTGGACGGTGGCGGAGGCCGCGGCCGGCAGCACCGTCACTGTCGAGTCCTCGTGGGTGGGCGGTGGTGGCATCGGCGGGTTCTTCGAGCGCCTGTTCGCGCCGATGGGATTGCGGCGGGTGTACGGCGAGATGCTCCAGCGCCTGGCCGCGTCATTTATCGACTGACCGGCTGAGCGACCGCGGGTCCCGCGTCAGCGGAACAGGTCATCGACCGAGACCTCAATCTTGCGCGGGGGCAGATCGGAGGCTCCGGTCATCCCCGCCTCGGGCTCGGCCGGTGTGATCAGCTCGCAACTCGCCTGCACCTCTGCCGTCAGAAAGCGGGAGGGCTTGCCGTAGCCGTGGGCGTCGTCGATCCCCTTCGGGCGGTGGTAGTAGCGAACCGGCACGTAGAGCTGGAGACGCTGCCGGGCGCGCGTGACGGCTACGTACAGCAACCGCCGCTCCTCCTCGATTCCCTCGGCCGAGCCGCAGGCCATGTCCGAGGGAAAATTGCCGTCGTACAGCGCCAGCACGTGCACGGACTCCCACTCGAGTCCCTTGGCGGAGTGGACGGTGGTCAAGATGAGGTAGTCCTCGTCGAGGTGGGGAGGACCCGCCAGATCGGCGCTCGACTGCGGCCCGTCTAGCGCCAGCTCGGCGGTGAAGTGGCCGAGATCGGAGGAATTGCGGACCGCCTCTACGAGGCGGTCGAGGTCTTGCAGGCGCAGGGCGCCGTCGGCATACCGGGCTTCGATCAGCGGCCCGAGCGCCTCGCGCAACGTCTCGGCGGCGACACCGGCGCTCGTCGTCTCCCGTGCGTCCTGTAGCGCGCGTACCAGGCGATCGGCGGCGGGCAGCGCTCCCTCGGGCACCTGCCCGCGACTGGCTGGCCAGCCAGCCAGGCCGTCGGCGGAGGCGATGAGAGGTTCCAGCGCACGCCGAGCCGTCGCCGGCCCCACCCCGTCAAGCAGCTGGAGGACGCGAAACCAGGACAGCTCGCTGGTCGGGTTATCTACGAGCCTGAACAGGGCGATCAGGTCCTTGACGTGCGCGGCCTCCACGTAGCGGAGGCCGCCGTATTTGACGAACGGGATCTGCCGGCGCGAGAGCTCCAGCTCCAGCAGGTCGGAGTCGTGGGAGGTCCGCATCAGCACCGCTTGGCGACGGAGGTCCATCCCCTGCTCGCGCGCGTCGAGCACCCGCTCGCACACCTCGGCGGCCTGGGCGGACTCGTCGCGGCAGAAGACGAGTACCGGCCGGGCCCCGCCGCCCAGCCGGGTGTGAAGCTGCTTGTGGAAGGTGCGAGTGAACTGCACAGAAAGCGTGTTAGCGGTGGCCAGGATCGGCGCGCGGGAGCGGTAGTTGCGCTCCAGCTTGAGGACCGAAGCGTCGGGGAACTGGTCCCGGAACGCGAGGATGTGCTCGGCCGAGG
>VAWT01000290.1 GCA_005883415.1 Actinomycetota bacterium
AAGGCCCCGAGCGAGGTGTCCTCCTCCTCGCCCACCGGGCGATCGAGGCTGGTGACCACGCGCGCCGCCTCTTTGGCCTCGCGCACCTCTCGCTCTGAGAGCTTCGCCTCGGCCGCGATCTCCGCGTCGGTTGGCTCCCGCCCCAGGCGTGCCTGGAGCTCGCGCTGCACGCGGCCGATCTTGCGCTCGCGCTGGCCGATG
>VAWT01000291.1 GCA_005883415.1 Actinomycetota bacterium
AACGTGGCGTAGGTCGAGAACTTGTACCCCTTGCGGTAATCGAACTTCTCAGCGGCCCGGATCAGACCCAGGATGCCTTCCTGGATCAGGTCGAGCAGCGGCAGGTCGAGGCCCTGGTACTTGCGGGCATTGGAGATCACGAGGCGGAGGTTTGAGTTGACCATGCGCTCCTTGGCTTCCAGGTCCCCGCGCTCGATCCGCTTGGCCAGCTCGACCTCCTCCTCCCGCGTCAGCAGCGGGTGACGGGCGGCCTCGCGCAGGAACAGCGACATGGCGTCGGTCGTCCGCTCGGCCATCTCTCCGTTGACGTAGCGGGTGTCATCGACGCGCTCCCGGCCGCAGTCGTCGCGCACCTCGAGCCCCCGCTGCTCGAGGGTCTCCTGCAGAGCCTGGCCCTCGTCGTCTGAGAGCCCGTGTTCCTCCACCACCTCGCTCAGCTCAGAGAGGTCGACGCACTTGGCCGATCGCTCCTGCGCACGGTGGCTGAGCTCCTCTAGGGCGTCCTGCAGGGAGTCGCTGAAATCGGTGGCCATAGACAGAATCTACCCGCCCCGGCCCCAAGTGTCCCAAGTCAGAGCACCAGCCATCAGCGTCCGGCGCTTGGCCTCCTGTCCTGGGGCCCGCGCCGCGGCGACGGTATTGGGCGCCCTGGCCGGCGAGACTCGTCGCGGCGGCGGCGCGAGTCGAGGATCAAGGTGACGGCCCAGGCCAGGAGCACCAGCAGCGCGATCATCCCCGCGACGGCCACGCCCGGCGACAGAACCAGGATCAGGATGGCGGCGATCACCACGATCGACAGATCGGTGAGCAGGGGGTTCCAGGTCATAGCGGGAGCCTCCGGTAGATGGCACGCGGCAGGTGGCGGAGCACAGCGAAGACGAGGCGCAACCGACCCGGCACCCAGATCGTCGGGGCCGTTCCATCCACGGCCTGCACGGTAGCGTCAGCCACGGCGTCGGGCGTGGTGGCGAACGGCGCCACCGGCAGACCGGCCGTCATGCGCGTGTGGACAAACCCCGGGCGGACTACGAGCACCCGCACCCCGCTCGAGACGGTGGCGTCCGCGAGTCCGTGCGCCAGCGCGTCGAGTCCGGCCTTCGCCGCGCCATAGACGGCGTTCGAAGCTCGGGGACGCTCGACCCCGACAGTCGAGAGCAAGACGAGCGTGCCGTGGCCGCGGCGCGTCATGTGCCTCAGGCAGTGCAACAGAAGGGAACCGGCGCCGAGGAAGTTGACCCTCATCACCTCGAGTGCCTCGGCATGGTCGGCGTCGATTCCCTTCTGGGCGCCCAGGACGCCGACCGCCAGCACCACCACGTCGAACCCGTCGGCCTCAGCAAACGACCGCTCGATGACCGACTCGTGCTCGCCTAAGTCGTCGGCGTCCAGGACCTCGACAGCCGTCTCAGGCGCTCCCAGCGAGGCAGCGGCGTGCTCGAGCCGCATCCGGTCGCGGCCCAGCAGGTAGGGACGGACCGGCCCGCCGGCCGAAAGGCGCCGCACGATCGCCAGGCCGATCTCCGATGTGCCTCCGACGAGCAGCACGCGACGGGGAACGGCGGCGGCGAGCGAGGGCGGGCTGGGGGCAGTGGTGGAGCTCACGTCACAACAGAGAGGTACGCAGGCCAAGGTCCGACCTCCATAGGCCCGCAGGATCGGCCTGGTCACGCACTCGCCTCCATTCCTCAAGCCGCGGGTACATCGCCCTCACGGCCTCGGGTCGCAGCCGGGCGTCCTTACTCAAGTAGACCCGACCGCCGGCCTCGGCGACGAGCTCGTCGAGGGCGTCGAGGAGGGGCCCGAGACCGGGGGCCGCGCGCGGTAGGTCGAGCGCGAGCGTCCAGCCCCGGATCGGGAACGAGAGCGGCGCGCCGTTCGCCGGCCCGAAGTCCTTGAGCACAGCCAAATAGCAGGGGACGTGGGCCAGGCGCAGCCGTTCGATCGCCACCTCGAGCACCTTCTCGCAGCCGCCGGGCACGACCAGCTGATACTGGAGCAGCCCCTGCGGCCCGTACAGCCGCGGCCAATCGTCGAGGGCATCCAGCGGGAACATGTGGCGCCCGATGCTCTCCGGATGTCCCCGTTCGCGGCGCGGTGAGCTCCTGTAGCGCAGGGAGTTGAATGCGCGGACCGCGCTCGGACGCAGGGCATCCGCCGGCCAGCGTCGTGGTACCGCAGCCCGGGCCTGAACCGTCGGACGGGCACCCGTGCCGCGAGCGTCGATGTGCTCGGCGCGGGTCACGATGCCCCTTCCCGGTCGCGAGCACAAGAGATCGAGCCACGCCACCCGGTGTGGTCCTCCCGGCTCCCGCAGGGCCCCCAGGGCGTCATCGAGCGAGCCGACCCTGTCGGTGTCCACCGCCAGCAGCGCTCCCCTAACCGGCAGCAGCCTGATCCGCGCCTCGACGATCACGCCCGTGAGCCCCAACCCGCCCAGGGTGGCCTCGAACAGCCCGTCGGGGCATCCGGGGGCAAGCTCGCGCACCTCTCCGTCGGCGGTCAGTAGCGAAAGCGCCTCGACGTGGCTTCCGAACGTCCCCGCCGTCCCGTGATTCTTGCCGTGGATGTCGCTGGCGATTGCACCACCGACGCTCACGTGCTGGGTGCCGGGAACGACCGGGACCATCCAGCCGAGCGGCAGCAGTGCGTCCAGCAGCTCTCCGATCGTGACGCCCGCCTGTGCGGTGACGGTCCCCGCCTGGGCGTCAAACTCCATCCGCTTCAGGTAGGCGGTGTCGATCGCCAGGCCACCCGACAGCTGGGCTGCGTCCCCATAGCTCCGGCCCATCCCCCGGGCGATCGCGCCGTTCGATGCCAGCTCGAGCCCGGCCCGAAGCGACTCCAGTCCGTCGGGGCGCACGATCGACAGGGGCGCGCCGGCGCCGCCGCCCCAGCCTGTCACCACCGCCGGAATCACCGCGAGCTTTTCGGTCGGCGGGATCGCCTGGGCCTCAGCTTGCGGCATGGACTCCGAGCGCGAACAGCAACAGCCACGCCGCCGCGGCCCGCTGCAACGGGCCGTCGGCGAGCAGCAGCTCCTCGGGAGCCTCGCCGGCGCCGGACTGCACCAGCGTGCCGTACCGGAGCAGACAGACCACGAAAGGCAAGATCGTCAACGGCCGCCAGGGAACGCCGTGCACCAAGGGCAGATCGGAGGCCCACACCGAGTAGGAGAGGATCGCCACAGCCGAGCTCCCGGCGAGGACCAGCTCCAAGAACCGCGGCCTGTAGCAGTTCAGAACCCGGCGCCTGGTCCGGTGGTCAGTCTCGGGCCGGCGAAGCTCCGCGTAGCGCTTCGCGCCGGCGACGAATACGGCAACGGACGCCACCACGAGCAGAAACGATCGCGACAGCGTCACCGGTGCTGCCGCCCCGCCTGCGATCGCCCGTAAAACGAATCCACCGGCGATCGCCCCGATGTCCAGGACTCGCGTGTGGCGCCAGACGAGTGTGTAGCTGACCGTCGTGGCCACATAGGCGACCGCGACCAACGCCAGCAGCAACGATACGGCCGCGCAGATGACGATTCCGAGCACGATCAGCCAAATCCCGAACCTGATGGCGGTCCGCGCATCGAGCTCGCCGGCCGCTACCGGGCGCAGCCGCTTGAGTGGATGAAGTCTGTCCTCGGGCGCGTCGCGAGCGTCATTGACGGCGTAGATCCCGGACGCCAGCAGGCAGAACGCTGCCGTCGCCAGCGCCACCCGGATCGGGACGCCGTCATGACCCAGAGCGCCTGCCGCCCCAGGCGCGGCGATCACCAGCGCGTTCTTGATCCATTGCTTGGGGCGCATCGTCGCGACCAGGGCGCGCAGCGGACCACGCAGGGGCAACGTGCCTGCCTGGGCAGAATCCGCCAGAGGAACGTAGGGAGGGGGCATCAACGTCCCGAGCTTTCGTCGCCCAGCGTGGGGGTCCTGCATAGGGCAGAAGTCCCTGCAAGCTGGGCGCTTAGCCGCACGGTCGGCTGGTCCCTGAACGGGTCGGCCACGTTCGACTGAACACCACGCGAGGCTGCGAGACCGATCTCCGACCCCCGACCGTGATAAGAAGTCCGCATCCACACGCGACTTCCAGGCCATCCTCAGCAATTAGAGCGTCCTGAAGAAGCCGCTGCGAGCGCCGAGCGCACGTCGGCGAACGCTTTGGCCGCGCGTCCGGGCAGGGGAGTAAGCCCGGCGGTGATCGACGGTGGCGGCGATGCCGGCTTCGACTACGAGACGATCCCGGGGGGGTATTACGACGCCGTCTACCGGCGCGGCCGGGGCATCCAGAGCAAGTGGCACCAGCTGAAGTTCAAGCGTGTCGTCGAGGAGATGGAGGGCCGCCGGCGGCACCTCGATGTGGGCTGCGGCCCCGGGACGCTGATCGGGCTTCTCGACGACCGCTTCACCTCGACGGGGATCGACATCTCGAGGACCGTGATCGACCACGCGCGGCGCAAGTACGCGAGCGAGTCCAAGCGCTTCTTCGCCGTCCCTGCGCGCGCGCTGCCGGATGACTGCAGCAACTGCGACGTGGCGACAGTCGTCGAGGTGGTCGAGCACCTCTGTCCCGCCGACCTGGATGACCTGCTCCGGGCGACGATCGAGCGCCTGCGCCCGGGCGGGAAGCTCATCGTGACGACTCCGAACTTCCGCAGCGCGTGGCCGCTCGTTGAGATGCTCGTCAACCGCTTCGGCGAGGTGAACTACGGCCCGCAGCACATCAACAAGTTCACCCCGCCGCGGCTGCGCGGGCTGTTCCAGGATCTCGGGCTAAAGGACGTGCGCGTCCGTCCGTATCTGGCGTTCGCCCCGTTCGCGGCAGCGCTCGGCTGGCGGCTGTCGGACATGCTCGCCCGCGTCGAGCGCGGCCCGCTCGAGCGGGTAGGCGGGCTCCTGCTGCTCGGCACCGGCACCAAGCCCCGGGATTGGTAGCGGCCCCGCGGCCTCGCCGCGGTGGGCCGAGTTCCTACTTGAAGGGGACCGTCACCGGCCCCGGCGCGTGCGTGTACACGGCGAAGAAGTCACGGTCGTCCGGCTCTAGGTAGCGGTGGGCCGACTGCTGCGGCTGGGGCTCGACCAACTTCGGGACGAGGCCGTTGGGGCCGTGGCTGTAGGTGATCAACGTGTGCCATTCGGGGTTGATGTCGAACTCCATCGCCTTCACCGCGCCGATGTGCTGGAGGATCTTTGCCAGCGTGATCACCGTCTGGTCGTTGGCGACAACGTAGAAGAGGTTGCCGTGCCGGTCGACGCCAACCCCGGTGCGCCAGACGCGGACGACGCTTCCGAGCGAGTATCCCCACTGCGGGCTGTCGGGGTTGTCGTTCAAGTCGGGGTTTAGCTGTCCGTTCCAGACGATCGGTTTCAGGCTCTGGCGGGCCCAGGCGACGTCCGGCCCCGCGTTCGGCCCGCCGCTCCACTTCGCGATGTCGATGCGCCCGTCGGTGTAGCCAACGAGGGTGGCGTTGCCGTCCGTCAGCGGCTCGTTCACCTGCCCGTTGTCGGTCGAGCCGTTATTGCCGTCCGTCGCGGTGAACCCCCCGTTGAAGGTCGCTAGCAGCCGCGAGCGTTGGGAGTTCGGAACCATCATGGGCCCGCGTACGGCCGCGTTCGGCGGCTCGTAGCGACCCGGGTAGTACCCGACGTCAGTGCGCGTGTGGTCGAACCAGGCGACGTAGGCGACGATGCTCGGATAGGCAAGCTCAGTGCGAAAAGTCGTCAAGAGCACCGGTGGACCACCGTTGACCTGCGGGCCGATCGGCTTCCAGACCCCTTCGCCAGATAGCGGGTTCGGGAAGACCGGCTGGATTCGCGGCGGCCCGGCCTGGGCCTCTGCACGCGCGATCGCGGCCACTCCGCTGGCGCCGACCGACGGCAGCCGCTTCAGCCCCGGTCCGCCCTTCTTCGGCGCGTTGGCGCTGTAGTAGGTGTGCTCGACCTGGTCCATGATCCAGTTGCCGAACGGCACCTGGTGTCTCACCCACTCGACGCTGTTCACGTCCAACGGCACGCTCGAAGGCCGCAGCAGCCAGGACACATACGAGTACAAGCTCGCCGGCAACACCGCCAGGGCGAGAAACGCCAGCACGCCCAAGATGCGCCGGCGTCGCCGCCTGCGCCGGGCCGTCTCGCGCTCCTGGCGCCGCTGCTCAACCAAGGCGAGGGCCGCCGCGGCGGGCCGTGAGTCAGCCGGAACGGGCGGAGTACTCACACCAGGACCGGCGTCAGACCGCCTCGGATCGTCCATTCGATTCATGTCCCCGGGATCGATCGAGGAAGACAAGACGAACACAATGGTACGGGTTCGCCCAGCGTCGCGCCCTCACGCGACAGCCCAGCGCCTTGAGAACTGGCTTAGGTTCGGGCGGGATTGGCAGCCGCTTTTCTGACCGCCGCTTCCTGAAAGGCAGGACTGGGGCCCCCGCGGTCGAAGCGTGCCCGGAGCACGATGGATGTCCACGCCTAGCAACAGCCCCCGCCGCGGAGCCATCGGCCGCTACGAAGCGAGGATCCTCGCCTACGAGGATCGCGCGCCGGCGACTCCGCGCCCGAGCCGGCCGGCGACTCCGCGCCCGAGCCGGCCGGCGACTCCGCGTAGGGCAAGGGAAGTGCGACCGCCCCGACGGACCCAGCGCGTCCCCAGGCGGGTCGCCCCCAGGGTGCGCATGCGGCGCATCGCGCTGCTCAGTTGCCTGCTGTTACTGGTCGTCATGATGGGGTCGTTCTCGCTGTCGATGTTGCAGTCCTCGAACGTCGCGTTCGGGGTACGGGCGGTCGAATGGCTGCGGGAAAACGGCGCCGCCTGGCTCGTCTCGGATATCGAGAGCATCTACTACTCCCTGAACGCGCCGTCCAAGGGCGGACCGCGTCTGAAGCGACTGCCCAAGGTGGGCGGGGCCGCGGCAGGGAAGGTCTCCCGTGACGCGCCGGCGCCGGTCCCGCCCGTGATCACGCCCGCCCTTACCGGCGAAGGCCAGTGGCGGAGCACGGGGCCGGTGGTCCGAGGCGCGTCTCCGGTGCTCGTCACCACCTTCCGCCCCGATCCGAGCTACCCGCAGTTGGTGGCCGGAGTGGCCTGGATCGACAGCACGCGCTCATCGATCGCGCTCTATCCCGGCCGCTACGAGCCCCCGAACGCGGCCAATCCCACCGGCGAGGTGCCGCCGTCTCTTCGCTCGAGCATGTTGGCGACGTTCAACAGCGGCTTCAGGCTCCAGGATGCGGCCGGCTCCGGCTACGTCGCCGACGGCCACGTCTACGCACCGCTGAAGGACGGCAAGGCGACGCTGATTGCGTATCGCAACGGGACGGTCGATGTCCGTGCCTGGAGCGGCGGCCCGGACCAGGGGCCCGAGGTCGTGTTCGCCCGTCAGAACCTGCCGCTGATCCTCGAAGGGGGACGCCTCAACCCGAGCCTCAGCAACGACTCGCTGTGGGGGGCGACACTCGGAAACGCGATTCGCGTCTGGCGCTCGGCCGTGGGAGTCGACGCGCACGGGAACCTGATGTACGCGGCGGCCAACGACCAGAACGCCGATAGCCTGGCGCGGATTCTCCAGCACGCCGGGGCGGTAAGGGCGATGGAGCTCGACATCAACTACGAGTGGGTCACGTTCAACTTCTACGGCACGTTCGGCGCCGGCCAGCCGACCAAGCTGCTGCCGGGCATGGACCGTCCGCCGATCCGCTACCTGACGCCTGACGACCGTGACTTCTTCGCGGTCTTCGCCCGCTGAATGTGACGGTCGTTGCCCTTTCAGCCGCTTACGGCTCCGGGGGAGGTCGGGTCGGCCCGTCACTGGCGGAAAAGCTCGGGGTCCCGTTCCTGGATCGCGCGATTCCGTTCGCGGTTTCCGAACGGCTCCAGGTCGACCTAAAGGCCGCGGAACGCCACGACATGCAGGTGGGAATGAGCAA
>VAWT01000060.1 GCA_005883415.1 Actinomycetota bacterium
CGTCAAGACCGGCAAGCCGACCTGGGACGACCCGCTCGAGCCGGCTCGCGTCGGACGCAGCGTGGCCCGGATGGGGCTGAGACACGCCGTCATCACCAGCGTCGACCGCGATGACCTGCCGGACTACGGCGCATCCGCGTTTGTGGGGGTCATACGCCAGATTCGAAAGCAAGCGCCCGCCTGCAAAGTGGAGGTGCTTACCCCCGACTTCCGGGGGGCCGAAATGCCGCTGGCCAAGGTGGTCGCCGAGAAGCCGGATGTGTTCAACCACAATGTCGAGGTCGTCCCTCGGCTGTACCCGGTCGCCAGACGGGGCTCCAAATTTGAGCGTTCGTGCAGGGTGCTCAGAACCGCCAAGGAGATGGGGGGCGACGAGGTAGTCACGAAGTCCGGACTGATGGTTGGCCTGGGTGAGAGCTTCGATGAGATGGTCGACGCACTCGGCACCCTGCGTGAGCACTACGTCCAGGTGCTCACGATCGGCCAGTACCTGCGGCCAACCAAAGAGCACCTGCCGATCGTCCGCTACTGGCATCCCGACGAGTTCGAGGAGCTCGAGAGGGTGGCCTATGAGCTGGGGTTCGAGCATGTGGCCGCGGGGCCGCTTGTGCGCTCCAGCTACCACGCCGACGAGCATGTGGCCCAGCACGAGCCAGGGATCGGGCCGATGGCTCGGGAGGTGGCGAGCGGATGAAGCGCCGAGGGCTGATCCTGCTCGCTGTGCTGCTCCTGGCACTGGCGCTCGCGCCCGAAGCGCTGGCCGCCGCAGGTGGAGGCTCTGGGGGCTTTGGAGGCGGCGGCGGTGGAGGCGGCCGCGGTCTGGGCCTCTACATCCTGATCCAGATCCTGATCAGGATCGCCATCTTCGGCCACGGCATCGGGGCGGCGGTCCTCGTCGGGTTGATCATCGTGGCGATGCTGGTCATGAACTTCACGCCGCATGCGAGCCGGTGGTTCGGGGCGCAGCAGACCGCAGGGCGGGCAGCCCGGCGGCGCACCAGGCGGCGCGAACGGCGGGTCGAGCTGGCCGCGGCCGAAGCAGCCGAAGACGAACCGGCATTCGCGCCGACAACCGTCCGAAGCCAGGTGGCGTCGCTGTTCCAGCAGGTCCAGGCCGCTTGGGACACGGGCGACCGCTCGCGTCTGAGGCATCTCGTTGCCCCCGACCTGCTCGCCGAGTGGGAGCGCCGCCTAGACGACTTCCAGCGCCGCGGGTGGCGCAACCGGGTGCAGATGATTGGGGCCCCGAAGGTCGAGTACGTCTCGCTGCAACACCGCGGCGGTCTCGCTGGCGACAGGGTCACGTGCCGGATCGAGGCCAGGCTGCGGGACTACGTCGAGGACGGCCGGGGGAGCCGGTTGAAGAGGGCCGGCCGGCTGGGCGAGACGGTGCGAGTCAGGGAATTTTGGACGCTGGCCAGGCGGGGAAGCCGCTGGGTGCTCCAGTCCATCGAGCAGGGGGCCGAAGGAGCCCACGCCATGGACGAGCAGCTGGTTTCGACCCCGTGGGCGGACGAGCGATCGATGCGTGACGAGGCCCTGATCGAGGGGGCGCTCGCTGACGCTCTACCCGACGGAACGAACGTGGCCGACGTGGCCGCCCTCACCTTCGAAGGCAGCGCGCGCGCCGCAGCGCTGGACCTCAGCCTGGTCGATGGCCGCTTCGCACCGGACGTGCTCGAGGTCGCGGCACGGCGCGCGGTCGAGGCGTGGGCCGAGGCGGTCGACGGCAACGACGGCGCTCTACTCGAGCTCGCGAATCGCGACGCCGCACGCCAGCTGCTTCATCCCGGCGATCCGAGCGGCCGCACACGGCTCGTTGTTCGCGGTCCGCGCGTAAAAGGGATCCGAATCGCCGGCCTTGACCCCCACGCCGAGCCGCCGACGATGACGGTCGAGGTCGAGATCATCGGCCGGCGTTATCTCGAGGATCGCCACACGACCGCGGTCGTGACTGGCAACAAGTCGCGGGAGAGGCAGTTCACCGAGCGCTGGACGCTCGCGCTCGGCGGGTCGGGCGCCTACCCGTGGCAGATCGTCTCCGTGGCCTCTCCGCTCGTCGGGGCGTAGGGAGCTAGCCAAAAAACGGGGGCGGCGGAGCCTGCGCAGCCGCCCCTACATAATCCTCGCGCGTGCTCCCGATCAAGGACAACATCCCCACCGATCGATTTCCGTTCGTCACGGCCGCGCTGATCGTCGCCAACTTCATCGTCTACATCCTGGCGATCAGGCACGGTGGCTCTTTCTTCAGCGGGCCCGACACGCAGGAGGTGGTCAAGTACGGGGCGATCCCGTATGCGCTCACGCATCCCGGTGTGCACTGTGCCGAGGTGGCGACTCAGGCGGCCCCGGAGACGGCGCAGATGGTCTGCAACACCGCCCTGCTGGGCGCCAACCACATACCGGCCGAGAACCTGCTCCCCTCGTGGGAGACGATCTTCACCGGCATGTTCATGCACGCCTCGATCCTGCACATCGGCGGCAACATGCTGTTCCTGTGGATCTTTGGCAACAATGTCGAGGACTCGATGGGGCCGGTGAAGTACCTGGCGTTCTACATCGTCGGGGGACTGGCCGCGCTCGGGCTACAGGTGGCGATCGGACCGAACTCCACCGCCCCCACCCTCGGTGCCTCTGGAGCGATCGCAGCCGTGCTCGGGGGCTATATCGTGCTCTATCCACGGGCGCGGGTGCTGACACTGGTGTTCATCGTGTTCTTGGTAACCGTCTTCGAGCTGCCGGCGTGGGTGATGCTCGGGATCTGGTTCGCAGAACAGGCCGTCTTCGGCGCCGTCGGACTGACGAACCCCACTGGAGGGGGCGGCGTCGCGTACTTCGCGCACGTGGGCGGCTTTGCGTTCGGGTTGATAGCGATCCGGCTTCTGGCCACCAGGCGGAAGGAGGTGCCGCCTCCGTACCCCGTGTACTGAGCGGGGGCCGGCCGGCTGATAGCTAATGCGCGGAACAGTGCTGGTAATCGCACTGGTGTTCATCGTCTTCTTGGTAACCGTCTTCGAGCTGCCGGCGTGGGTGATGCTCGGGATCTGGTTCGCAGAACAGGCCGTCTTCGGCGCCGTCGGACTGACGAACCCCACTGGAGGGGGCGGCGTCGCGTACTTCGCGCACGTGGGCGGCTTTGCGTTCGGGTTGATAGCGATCCGGCTTCTGGCCACCAGGCGGAAGGAGGTGCCGCCTCCGTACCCCGTGTACTGAGCGGGGGCCGGCCGGCTGATAGCTAATGCGCGGAACAGTGCTGGTAATCGCACTGGTGTTCATCGTCTTGCTCGCCTACTTGACAATTGTCGATTTCGTCCATCATGGCGTCACCGCGATTGGGGTACTTAGCGTGATGATCGTCTTGCTGTTCACGATTGGCATCCTCGGCGCTCTGCGCCATCCTCCCGAACAATGAGTCCCTACTCGATCCTGCAAGAGGGACACATGAAACGGCGCGGGCTCCGTGGCCGAACGCCGCGCGGGCCCCGCGGGCGCTCCCCGCGAGGCCCGCGGCGGTCGCGCGGGCGCTCACCGCGGGCGCTGCGCGTGCTGGGATTCGTCCTGCTCCTGGTGGTGGTATGCCTGGTGGTGCTGCTGGTGTTCTTGGCGTCGCGTGCGTCTTCGCCGCAGGTCTCCAACGCGGCGAAACATCGAGCGGCGGCCTCCGCCCCGACCCGCAGCGACTACGGGACCGCG
>VAWT01000126.1 GCA_005883415.1 Actinomycetota bacterium
GGAGCGGGCGCGGACCGCGGGCGTCGAGACGGGCGTGTTCTCACTCGATGGCTACGGCGGCCGAGCCGACCGCGACCGGGCAATGGCTTCCTGGCTTCGATCGCGCGGCGCCGAGCTGGTGGTCCTGGCCGGATATATGCAGCTGCTCTCCGATGAGTTCCTGGGCGCGTTCCCCGGCAGGATCGTCAATGTCCACCCGGCACTGCTGCCGGCGTTCCCCGGTCTGCGTGCCGTCGAGCAGGCAATCGAGTATGGCGTGAAGGTGTTCGGGGTCACGGTGCACTTCGTCGACCAGGGCGTCGATACCGGCCCGGTCATCCTCCAGCGGGCGCTCGAGCTCCCCGACGTAGGGTCCGCGCAGGAGGTACTCGAGCGGCTGCATCCCATCGAGCACGAGCTGCTGCCCGAGGCCGTCCGGCTGATCGCGCGCGGGGCTGTCAGGATCGATCCCGAGCGGCCCCGGCGCGTCATCGTCGAGCGGTAGAGTCGGGACGAGATGGAACAGGCCTCCACGACTCCGTCAGCCCCGCTCATAGCGGTCGAGGTTCAGGTCGCACGGGCACTTCTTTCGGTGTCGGACAAGACCGGGATCGTGGAGTTCGCCCGCGGTCTGGCCCAGCTGGGTATAGAGATCGTCTCCACGGGCGGCACCTTCCGCGAGTTGACAGACGCCGGGGTGCCGGTCCGTCCCATCTCGGAGCTGACGGGGTTCCCGGAGATCATGGACGGCCGCGTCAAGACCCTTCACCCCAAGCTGTACGCCGGCATGCTCGCGGTGCGCGACGAGCCGAGCCACTTGCAGCAGGCGGAGGAGCACGAGGTCGAGTTCGTCGATCTGGTGTGCGTCAACCTGTATCCGTTCGAGCGGACCGCCGCCATGCGGGGGGTCGGGGAGCGCGAGGTGATCGAGAACATCGACATCGGCGGTCCGACGATGATCCGGGCGGCGGCCAAGAACTACCGCTACGTCGCGCCTGTAGTCAGCCCGGAGAGCTATGACGCGGTGCTGGCGGAGCTTCGCGAGTCAGACCGGAGGCTGGCCCCGGCCACCCGTCAGAACCTGGCGGCAGAGGCGTTCGCCTACACGGCGCGCTACGACACGGCGATCGCCCGCTGGTTCCAGGAGCGGCACGAGGACTTCCCGCCGATGCTGGCCCGGGCGTACGAGAAGGTCCTCGAGCTGCCGTATGGCGAGAATCCCCACCAACGGGCCGCGTACTACGCGCAGGTCGGGGCGCGGCGGCACATCCTTTCGATGGTCTCGCAGCTCGGCGGCAAGGAGCTGTCGTTCAACAACATCCTCGATCTGGACGCCGCGCGGAGCTTGCTCGAAGAGTTCCAGGTTCCGGCCTGCGTGATCGTCAAGCACAACAATCCTTGCGGGGTGGCGCTCGGGTCTGATCTTCTCCAGGCCTACCAGCGGGCATTCGCGAGCGATCCCATGTCGGCCTTCGGAGGGATCGTGTGTGTGAACGGGCGCGTGGACCGAGGGCTGGCCGAGGCGCTGGTGGGGCAGTTCATCGAGGTGCTCTTCGCCCCGGGCTATGACGACGACGCGCTCGATGTGCTGTCCTCGAAGCCCAACATGCGGGTGCTCGATGATCGCGAGCAACGGGTCTTGAGCGAACCGGAAGCCGACCTGCGCCAGGTTGCCGGCGGGATGCTCGTCCAGGATCCCGACTCCGGGCTCGAGGAGCGCGACGAGATGCAGGTCGCCTCCGAGCGCCGCCCGACCGAGGCCGAATGGAACGAAGCCCTGTTCGCCTGGCGGGTGTGCAAGCACGTGCGCTCGAACGCGATCGTTCTCTCCCGGGAGCTGGCCACGGTGGGGGTCGGGGCCGGGCAGATGAGCCGCATCGACTCAGTCCGGATCGCGCTGGAGAAGGCCTCCTGGCCGAGCGGTGGCGCGTCCGACGGCCCGCCTGCCGATCGCGCGCGGGGCGCGGCATTGGCCTCCGACGCCTTCTTTCCCTTCGCGGACGGGCCACAGCTCGCGCTGGACGCCGGCGTGAGCGTGATCATCCAGCCGGGCGGGTCGGTGCGCGACTCTTCGGTCATCGAAGCGGTCGACAACGCCGGCGCCGCGATGATCTTCACGAGCCGCCGCCACTTCAGACATTGACCGCCGGGTCGGAGGGCGGAGCTCGGGACGCGATCAAGCGCCTCGGGGGCGATCCAGCGTCTCCGTACGAGGGGCGATTCGGCTTCAGCCGGGTCGTGCGCCTGGGGTCGATCGTGCTGGTCGGCGGGACGACCGCAATCGATGAAGACGGCGTCGTCCGAGGCGAGACGCCGTACGAGCAGACGGTCATCGTGCTCGAGAAGATCGGGCAAGAGCTCGCTCGGGCCGGAGCGACGCTGGCGGATGTGATCCAGACTCGGGTCTATGTGACCGATATATCGCGCGCAAAAGAAGTCGGGCGGGCTCATGGCGAGGCGCTGGCCGAGGTCCGGCCACTGATGACGATGGTCGAGGTGAGCGCGCTCATCGATCCGCGGATGCTGGTCGAGATCGAGGCCGTGGCGGTGGCGGGCGCTCGCTGAGGTATGGTCGCTCGGGCCGGGGCGTTTTCGGGTTCCACCAGACCCGAGGAGCGTGCTCCAGAGCCCGAACCGCGCGCGGCGACGGCGATTTGTTCGCTACGGCTCGTATAACGTGCTCGCGAGCCCATTCCCCGTCGGCGGAAGTGGGTTTGTGCTGTAGAACACCCTCCCAGGACGCTCGTCTCCCCACGCGCGATCCGACGACGAGGTGGGCCGCCCGGGAATCGAACCCGGATCTCGGAGCTTAAAAGGCTCGTGCGTTACCGTTACGCCAGCGGCCCGGGCTCAGGATAGAGCGGACTGCGAGGGCTCCGAACTGCACCGCAGGCCGCATGCCGACCCATACCCTAGGCAGCCGACGGGTGTACGAACGGCCGCCGCCGGTTAGCAGCGCATCGCTCGCCGCCAATGAGTATGGTTTCCGGTGCAATGAGGAAGAGGTGTCTGAGGACGCTGATCGGCGTCGCGGCGATTGTCGCTGGTTTGGCGCTCGGCGCATCGTCGGCATCGGCGGCGACCACGAGCGTGTTCGCCGGCCAGACGGTCAGCGGCAACCCGATCCCGTGCGTCGCGCAGTCCGACGGGACGCGCGTCTGCCACGGCACGTACAACAACGGGCCTGGCGGCAGCGACATCAGGTTGAAGAGCTTCGACGGGACTCCGCTGGCCGTGTACGTCACCCTGCCGCCGGCCCCGAGCTCTGGCACTGACGGCAACTACCCGCTGGTCGTGCAGAGCCACGGCTGGGGCGAGCCCCCCACGTGAACGGCTACATCCGACTCGACGATGAGCGCTACGAGGCACGCGACGTCCAGAACGCGACGGGGCTCCTCGTCGATGAGCAAGTGGTCAACCCGGCGCAGATCGGCGTCACTGGCGAGTCCTATGGCGGCGGCGTATCGCTGGAGCTCGCCAGCCTCAACAACCGGGTCGTGAACTCCGATGGGTCGACCAGCCCCTGGGTCAGCCCCGGCGGGACAGCCCTGCACGTCGCGTTCGCCGCGCCCGTCATCCCCTGGAGCGATCTCGACTACTCATTGCTGCCAAACGGACGCACGCTCGACACCGCGATCACCTCGCCCACCGCGGATTTGTCGCCCTTCGGGGTCGAGAAGCAGTCGTTCGTCACCGGGCTTTTCGCCACGGCGCCGCCCAACGGCTACTACGCGCCACCAGGGTCGAATCCCCAGGCCGATCTGACCACGTGGTTCGCCGACATCAATGCAGGCGAGCCGTACGACACAAATCCGCAGGACCAGTTCGTCGCGGACCAGATCGCTCGCTACCACTCGCCGTACTACCTGCTCGACAACGCTTACGGATCTGGCCAGGCGCGGCCCGCGCCGCTGTTGATCGCCAATGGATTCGCGGATGACCTGTTCCCGGTCGACGAGGGCGTGCGCTACTACAACCTCGATCGGTCGCTCTACCCAGGGAACCCAGTCGCCCTGTTGGACGGCGACTTCGGTCACATGCGGTCCCAGAACAAGGCTGATGTCAAGACGCTCCTTTCCAACAGGATCAAGAGCTTCTTCGATTACTACGTCAGGGGCTTGGGATCCCAGCCGCAGCTTGGCGCCACGGCGATGACCGAGACCTGCCCCTCGACGGCTCCCTCGGGCGGGCCCTACACCGCCGGGAGCTGGTCGGCGCTGCACCCCAAGGCCGTCAGCTTTAGGTCCGCCCCGCCGCAGACGATCGTCTCTAGCGCCGGTAACCCGACGATCTCGCAGGCCATCGACCCGATCTCGGGCGGGGGCGCATGCGCGACAGTCACCGCGACCGACCAGGGGCCGGGCGTGGCCACCTACCGACTCCCGGCCGCGAGGGGCAACGGGTACACGCTGCTCGGAGCGCCGGTGGTCACCGCCAACCTCAACGTCACGGGCCAGTTTGGGTTCATCGCCGCGCGGCTGTGGGATGTCGACCCGTCGACAAATAAGGAGACCCTGGTCGCGCGCGGCCTCTATCGGATCAACGGCAAGGCGCCCAACGGCACGCAGACGTTCCAGCTTCACCCCGGAGCCTGGGCCTTCGCTGCCGGGCATATCCCAAAGCTCGAGCTGCTGGGCCAGGACTCCCCGTACGCTCGCACTTCCAACGGCACGTTCTCGATCCAGGTCAGTCACCTGAGCCTCAGCCTGCCGGTCCGGTAGCCGCAACCGCCCGGCTGCCTTCGCGCGCATGTCGCGAGGGTTCGCCGTAGAGGAGCGGGGACCCCGGCCTACAATGGCCGAGCGCCGCCCCCATGGTCTAGTGGCCTAGGACGCCTGCCTTTCACGCAGGAGATCGCCGGTTCGAATCCGGCTGGGGGTACTACTTGGAGGCCCAGGGGGTAGTCCACGTGGGCGGCCGCTTGGAACTACGCGAGGCGAACCGGGCGCGAGCCTTGACTTCCGCTCGAATGAGAGGAAAGTGAGTCCGGACGGAAGCGTTCTCGGTCTGAGAATGGCCGAGGGGGCGACCAGGAACGGAGGCCCGTGACGACTCCGAGCAGCACAGGCTCGGCAGCCCCGGCTGCGGGTTGTTGTTGGCGAGCGTTGCGCGGGCTGGCGAGACCACGGCGCCGTGCTGTGGCGCCACCAACG
>VAWT01000127.1 GCA_005883415.1 Actinomycetota bacterium
TCCTCCCAGTTTGCTCAAAAAGGGTGCTTTCCGGCTCATATGGAACGAAACCTGCTGGTAGAAGTTTCGGATTGGCGCGTCGGCACGTCTACCGGCCGGCGGTCGCCTCCGTGCTCACTGCTGAGAAGCCAGCCCCTCGTCGTCGGGGCGGCTGAGCTTGCCGCTCGCCGGCCCCTGGCGCCTGCGAGCTCCGCGCCACGTAGCAGGCGCCCGCACCGCCTCGGCGTACACGTCCCAGGTGGCGGCGGCGGCGTCCTCCCAGCTCCACTGCGGTGGCGCGGGGGCTGGTCGCCGAAGCGACTCTGCCGTCTGGATCAGCCCGTCGAGGTCGTCAACTTCGGCCAGTGCGGCCCGGCCATCGAGCACCTCGCGCAGCGCTGGGACGTCGCAGGCCGCCACCGGCGTACCGCATGCCAGCGCTTCGACTGGCGGCAGCCCGAACCCCTCTTCGTCGCTGGGAAAGACGAGCGCATGTGCGCCGCTGTAGATCGCCGCGAGCTCGTCGTCGTTCACGGCGCCGGTGAGCGTCACGTCCCGGAGCTCGCCGGCCCAGTGCGCCGTCGGCCCCACGAGCACGAGTGGCATCGTCCGTTTCGCCCGGGCCAGAGCCGCGACCCGCTTGCGCGGATCAGGAGTGGTCATCCCGCCCACCCACAGCAGGTACCGCCGCGGGAGCGCAAACTTCTCGCGCACGGTCTCGATTTCTTCCTCCGATCGCCGATAGAGGGCCGCGGCCGGCGCCTCGGGAATCACGGTGACCCGGTCAGGTGGGATGTCGAGCGCCTCGTTCGCGTCCTCCGCGACCACCCGTGTGGGAACGATCACCCGCACCGCCCGCTGCACCGCCAGATACCGGAGCTTGAACCGGACGCCGGAGCGCAGATACTCGCCCCGCCGCTTGAGCGGAACGAGATCGTGAAGCGTCACCACCATCGGGACCGGGGAGCGCAGCAGCGCACCATCGATCCACGGAGCGTGGAAGAGGTCACAGCGCCGCGGCCGGTTGGATTCGACGATTTCGTGGTTCTCGGCGGCAGACTCACGCAGGGCTTGGAGCAGGCAGCGTGTGTACCGCCCGATTCCGCGCGGGTCCTTGCTCGGACGGCTGTCGAATGCCACCTTCACCTCAAACTCCCTCCGAGGTGGTCGACTCCCTGGGAAGCCGTCGCTCCACGACGGCCGCGTGGCCACTGTAAACGCCGGCGCGGATCCGTGTCGTCCGCCCGCCCGGGGAATTCGAGATGCCGTAGCTTCACAGAATCAGGGACTACTACGAGGAGCTTTGGGAGCGCTTGCCCGAGCGGCTCGCGCTCCCAGACCGCGCGCGTCGCCTGACGTTCCTGCTTGATGAGGTATCCGCCGGCGATCGCGTACTGGACCTTGGGTCCGGCGACGGAACCTTCACCGCGGAGCTCGCCCGCGCCGGAGCGCGGGTCGTAGGGGTCGAGGTCGCCGAGGCGGCGCTGAAGCGAGCTCGCGCCGCTCACCCGGAGCTCGATTTCCGCTTGGCTCCGGTCGACGGACCGCTGCCGCTCGAGGATTGCGAGTTCGACCTGATCTGGGCCAGCGAGGTCATCGAACACGTGGCCGACACGGCCCGTTGGCTGTCCGAGGTCAGGCGCGTGCTGTCCCCGGGGGGCAGGCTGCTCCTCACCACTCCCAACCACCCACGGGCGGCAGTGCTCCTGTACGGACTCGAGCGCTACGGCGACCCCCTGTCCGACCACCTGCACCTCTACACGCACCGATCGTTGGAGGCGGTCCTTTACGAATTTGGGTTCGAGCCGGTGAAGGTTCGGCACGCGGCGGGTCCGCCCCTGCTCCGGCGGATGCTGTTGGCGCGGGCCGTGCGTAGCTAGTGTGGGCCGATGGCCACGTGGAACGACGTGCGTCGGCTCGCGGGGTCGCTGCCCGAGACCAGCGAGGAGCTCTCGCACGGGCACGCCTCGTGGCGCGTTCGGGGAAAAGGGTTCGTGTGGGAGCGGCCGCTCAGGCCGGCTGACCTCCGGGCATTGGGTGATCGTGCGCCCACGGGGCCGATCCTCGGAGCGCGTGTCGAGCATCTGGGCGCCAAGGAAGCCCTGCTTGGCGACGATCCGGACGTTTTCTTCACCACTCCCCACTTCGACGGGTACCCAGCGATCTTGGTGCGCCTGGAGAAGATCGCCCTCGAGGAGCTCGAAGAGCTGGTTGTCGAGGCGTGGCTCGCGCGGGCGCCCAAGCGGCTGGCGCGCGAGTACGCGGAGGCACGCTGGCCCGATCAGAACCATTGACAGGCCGCTTTGTGGGCAATGGCGCTCGCCCCGAGCGTTCTGCCTGGTGGCGCCCCGTAGCCTCACGTCCCGATGCGGGTGCTGCTCGATACGACTCGGCAGCGTCCGCAACCTTCTCGCTGACCAGTGGTGGTCAATGTTCGAGCTGCCGCGAGTGGCGCGAACACAAGGCGCAGACGTGATCCATCACACGTTGCCGGCGCTGTCGCCCACTGCCTCTGTGGCGCAGGTGATCACCGTCCACGACCTGGCATTCGAGAGGTTCCCGGACCGGTTCGACCGCGGGTTCAGGACGTACGCCCACCTCGCTCACCGGGCCGCCGCGCACCGGGCGGGGGCCGTGATCTGCGTCAGCCACACGACCGCGCGCGATGTTCGGGAGCTGTGGGGCGTTCGAGCCGACCGGATCGTCGTAGCGCCCCACGGTCCAGGCCAGCAACTCGCGGTCGTCGGCGACCGCGAGCCAATGCACTTCCTGTACGTCGGCGACGACGAGCCTCGCAAGGATCTGGGGACGCTGCTGGCGGCCTACGCCCGCTATCGGGAGCGCGGGCAGTCGCCGCTTGACCTGGTGCTCGCCGGCTCGGTCTCCGCTGCGGGCCGCGGCGTTTCGGTGGAGCATCAGCCGGCGGCGGCAAGGCTGGCAGAGCTGTACGCGGGGGCCGCGGCGCTCGTTCACACCTCGCTGTATGAGGGCTTTGGCCTCACCCTGCTAGAGGCGATGCGAGCCGGAGTGCCGGTGATCGCCGCCCAGGTAGCGGGCGCGGTCGAGGTGTGCGGGGCCGCCGCACGGTATGCCCAGCCGCAGGAGGCCGAATCGTTCGCTGACGCGATGGCCGAGGTCGCCGATCAGCCTCGGCTCCGAGCGGAGTTGGCGGAGCGCGGGCGCGAACGAGCGAACCGGTTCTCGTGGGACGAGTGCGCAAGGGCTCACCTCGACGCTTACTCTCTCGCCAGGAGACGATGAAGATCGCGATCCTCGGCACCCGGGGGATACCCGCCTCGTACAGTGGCTTTGAGACGGCCGTCGAGCAGCTCACGGCGCGTCTGACGGCCCGCGGGCATTCCGTCGTGGTCTATTGCCGCCCGCACGTCGTCGACCGCAAGCTCTCGACGTATAAGGGCGCGGACCTTGTCCACCTGCGCACGGTTCAGAACAAGTACCTGGACACCTTCGTACACACGTTGTTCTCGGCCGTCCACGCTGCCCGGGTGACCAAGCCGGACGTGGCGCTGTTCTTCATCGCCGGCAACTCGCCGCTGTGCCTGATCACGCGCTGGGCGGGGATTCCAGCGCTGATCAACATCGACGGCCTCGACTCCGATCGACGCAAGTGGCCCACGTTTGCCAAGGCCTACCTGCGGTTTGCCGAGAGCACCTCACCCCGCTGGGCGGACCAGGCGATAACCGACAGTCACGCGGTGGCTGAGATCTTCGAGCGCCGCTACGGCCAGCGCATCGGCGTAGTGCCCTACGGCGTGGAGGACCCCGGGTATGACGGCAGCGAGACGCTGGAGCGGCTCGGGCTGGAGCCGCGGAAGTACGTGCTGTTCGTGGGACGGCTCGAGCCGGAGAACAACCCGCACCTGCTGGTGGAGGCGTTCTCTCTGTGCGCCGACCGAGGTCGGGGGTACGCATCCAGTCATACTGGAGGCGCTGGCGGCGGGCAACTGCGTGCTGGTCAACGATCACCGCCCAAACGCCGAGACGGTTGGCGACGCCGGCATCTACTTCTCCGGCGGGCTGGGCGTCGACGATCTGACGGTTCAGCTCGAGCGGCTGCTGAACGACCCGGAGCTTGTCGGGGACTACCGTCGGCGAGCGCTGGAGCGGGCGCGCGAGTACTCCTGGGACACGGTCACCGACCAGTACGAGCGGCTGTTGAAGGCGGTCTACGAGGCTCGGGGCCCTGGGCCGCTCCCCCCGTTCTTGGTCGATCGCGAACCCGTGGCGGTGGGCTGAGCACTACCGCGCCGCCTGCGCCGCCGCCGTTGCCCGCCGAATGTCCGCGGCTATCTGGGGCGAGCCCACGTTGAGCCGCGACGCGCGCTCCAGCGCCGGGAGCGCCTGGCCCGGGCGGTGCAATGCCAGTAGGGTCTCCCCCTCCGTGAGCCAGGTCTGGGGGTTCTGGGGCTGGAGGGCCACCGCCTTTCGAAGCTCGCCGATGGCGGCTGCGTCGTTGCCGGTCGCGCGGTACAGGGCCGCCAGCTCGAACAGCGGGTCGACCGACACCGGGTTAGCCGAGGCTGCCGCCCGCGCGTCGTGAAATGCCACCGCCTCGTTGCCGCGGATGATCGCGCTCAGCGCGGCGGCATCCGCATTGGTGGATCGGAGCGGCTGAGCGGTCAACCACACGATCACCACCGTGACCGCGGCGATGAGCGTCCCCGCACAGATCGCGGCTGGGGTCAGCGACATTGTCCTGGCCCCGATGGGTCGAGCGAGCGGTCCACGACCGGCGAGCCACCCAGCGCAGACCAGCGCCGTTATCGCCGTTCCCGGGATGAACCACGTCCAATCGATGGCCGAGTTCAGGCCGAAGACGATCACGACCACGAGCAGCGTGATCAACCCATCACGCTCGGCCGCCCGTTCGGGGGGCGTCCAGCGGGTGACGCCTATCGCCCTCATGGCCGCTACCCCCCATGACACGAGCAGAGCCAGGCTCAGCAGAACCCCGATTAGCCCCAAATCCGCGAACGTCTCGATCGGGTAGCTGTGCGCGTGAGTCACGAACGCCCCGCCGGCGTTCGCAACTGCGTAGCGGGTGTGGGCGATCGCGAAGCCTCCTGCACCCACCCCCTTCAAGACTGCGTGCTCGCCCACCTTGAGTCCCTCGTTCCAGTAGCGACCCCGCGAGCTTCCGGTCGCGAGCAGGCGTCCGGGGACATCGGCCGCTCCGCTGGAGTTCGGAGAGGTCAGCTGGTTGAAGGCGTGAGAGACGGTGCCCGTCAATCCCCGCGAGGAGGCCGCGACGGCGCCTACCCCAGCTACCGGGATCAAGGCAGCGAGCACGACTAGCGCCAGTCCTACGCGCCGGCGCACTACCTCCGAAACGACGGTGCGATCCATGGCGATCGCACGGTTACGGCGCGCAACCGCACCGACACCAGCACGAACCACACCACCAACCCCAGCGCCGCGATCACCAGCGCGCCCCGCGACAGGGACAGCATGATCGTCACGACCAGGGCGCCGATCGCCGGGACAGCCAACGCCCTCGAGATCAGGCCGGCACCCCGTCTGGACCCTGCCCACAGGCAAGCCGGGACGCCCAGGGCGCCCATCAGTCCCACCGCGTTCCAATAGTCGAACGGGAGCCGGAGTCGTCCTACCTGCTCGACGGCGTCAAGCGTCGCCGGGAACACCTTGGCCAGCAGCGCGTACCCGCTGACCATAGTCGCCAGCACCGCGACCCCACCGACGATGGCCGCCCACCGGCCCGGCGCGAGCCGGGCCAGCGCCATGGCCCCACCAAACGCAGCCAGGTAGGAGACGGCGCGGTTGGCCTCGACCCAGGAGCCCGAGGGCTGGACCGACCACCCGATCGAGGCAGCGGTGAAAGCAGTCAGTGCCACGAACAAGAGCAGCGTCACGGCCCCCCACGCGCGACCACGAGCGGAGAACAGCACCGCCAGGATCGCCAGGCAGGCGCCCACTGCAGTTATCGAGATCTCGACCCATGTGTTGGGCCCCAGGTCGGTGCCCCCGCCGGTGACGAATGACACCGCCCCGAGGACCACGGCGCAGAGCAGCCCCAGTGCGCCGTCGGCTGTCACCCCGTGCGCGATCGATGAGGTCCACGCAGTTGCTCGTGAGCGCCGTGAAGAGGTGACCAGGGTCGACATGGCTTGCCGAGGCTAACGCAGGGCCCCTGGGCGGTCGGGGTGTAAACGCCGAGGCTGCTTGACGGCCCGGGCGCTCATCACAGCGCCCTGTGGGTGGCGATCGTCCGCCGAGCTTCGTCCGCCGGCGTATAGGGCCGGCCCGCGAGAAATTCGCGGGCTTCGTCGATCGCGTCCTGGCGGTCGTACGCAGCGGCGATCGTCCGCAATCCATGACGGACGGGTGTGGCGTCGACGATCCCCAGCTTCCACCCCCGCTGGCGTGCTACTGCGGACCAGTGGGCGTCCAGACCCCATCCCACCCTGAGCGGCGGAAACGGCAGCAGGGTGCCGAACGTAGTCGAGTGAAACGCCGTGACCGGGCCGATCTCCACGAACGCCGTCTCACGGACGAGGCTAGCCGGGCGCCGGCGCGTCACCCCCCACGCCGCATGGGAGCGATACCGGTGCGCGGGCTGCGCGAGCCTCAGTTCGAACCGCTCGGCCAGGAGGATGAACGAGTCGAGGAAGCCTCCGGGCAGCGCCACGTCGTCGTCGACCACCAACAGCCAGTCGTATCCCTGGGGCGGCTGCCGCTCGAGTAGCGCGTTGAGGTTTTCGAACTTCCCCCGGCGGCCGGCCACTGCCCGTTCGAAATGGACCTCGTGGCGGGAGCGGCTCAGCTCCGCTCGCGCGGCCGACAGGAGTGTGGGCTCGCCCTCGCGCTCAATCGCCAACGCCAGTACTCGCCGGCGCGGCGATCGCGTGGCGGCCGCTCGCAACCGCGGGCCCTCGAGAAGCGCCGATGCGAGCGCATCACAGAGCACGTCGAGAACGAACGCCCTGGTCGTATAGCGGACCCCAGACACTTCACCGCTGGTGCCGGACAGGAAGTCCGGCGCGGGGCTGGCGGTCACTCCGACAGCGCCTCGCGCAGACGCCCGGCCGAATGCGCCGCGAGCACCACCCCATTGGCGCAGCGGCGGCGGACGGTGTGCCACCCGCAGCCCGCTAGCGTCCGTAGCTCTGAGGCCTTTGCCGGTGCCTCGCCGCGGTGTATGTCGTAACGCCGGGCGGCTCGCCCCCGGCCGTAGGCGGCGCGAGCGAGGGCGCGTACGGTTGCGTCTGCCGCCACCCGCCGATGCTCGACGCCGGCACCCGCCAGGTAGCGGATCCGTCCGCCATTGGCCAGATACCTCCCGAGCCAGTCCTCCTCGTCACCGCAGCCCAGGAGCGTCTCGTCAAAGGGCCCGACCCTGTCGAACACACGGCGGCGGAATGCCATGTTGGCGCCCCACACGAGTTCGGTGTCCTGGTCCTGCGTACCGAGATCGAGCGAGGTGATCGGCGCCGACTCGCGACCGCAGGCGCGGGGCCCACCGCCCTCCAAGACGGCCCGGATAGGGCCGCCGAAGACCTCGTAGCCCGGATATTCCTCGGCGCCGGAGATGAAGGCCCCGAGCCAGCCGGGCAGTGCGTTGACGTCGTCGTCGATGAGCACGACTAGGTCGCTCCGGGCCGCCAAAGCCCCCGCGTTGCGCCCAGCGCTGACGCCCGATCGACGCTCCAGCGCCACAACGCCAACGCCGTAGCGCTGCGCGACTTCAGCCGTGGAGGGGTCGTCGCCATCGTTGACGACGATCACTTCGGCCCCGGCGCGCGCGGACTGGGGGATGACCGATGAAAGCGCGACCTCGGGGTACGCCGGACGGGCGCGCGTCGGGATCACGATCGAGGCCGTGGGGCGCACTGTTCTAGGTGATCGGGACTACCTGGCGCAACCGATCAGGAGTTCTGCTCGCGTCGGTGGCGCGCCAGCTGCCACGCGAACGCGCGCACGAAGCGGGGGTTGTAGCGCATATAACGCCGCCAGAGACGGCGCGGCTCATGGGCCAGGCGATAAGCCCATTCCAGCCCCGCCTCCTGAAGCCACCCCGGCGCCTGTGGTACGAGACCGGCGTGGAAGTCGAACGCCGCGCCCACGCCGACGAGCACGGGGGCCGTGAGTCGCTCCCGCATCCGCGCCATCCACTTCTCC
>VAWT01000292.1 GCA_005883415.1 Actinomycetota bacterium
CGAACCTCCACGACTATAGCGCCGACGCGCGGCCATGGCTCGAGCAGAGCAAGGGCCGCTATGACTCGGTGTTCCTCGACGCCTACCGTCAGCCCTACATCCCCTTTTATCTTGTGACGAGGGAGTTCTTCTCGCTGGCCCGCGACCACCTGCAACCGGGCGGCACCGTGATCGTGAACGTTGGGCACGTGCCCGGCTCGGATGCGCTCGAGAAGGTGGTGAGCGCCTCGCTGCGGGCGGTCTTTCAGAACGTGATGCGCGATCGGGTGAGCGACGGAAATTCGCTATTGATCGCCAGCGACGCGCCGCTTCAGGCCGGTCGCGTGGAGCCGTCGGTGTCGGCCGCGGCGCCCGGACTGGCAGCGGTCGCCGACACGGTGGTCGGCCGGCTAGGTCCGGCGTTGCCGGGCGGCACAGTGTTTACCGACGACCGCGCGCCAGTCGAATGGCTGACTGACCTGTCGCTGCTGGGATACGCGGCGGGGAAGCGGTAGCAGCGGGCGATTGTCAGGCCGACGCCGGCGGGCTCTGCTGGATGACCCTCGTGCCGTTACGGGGAGACAGGGTGATGGCCCGGAACTGCACGCGCTCCCGCTCCGGGTCGGCAGGCCTGAGCGGTACCCGCTCGAGCACCCGAGCCAGCACGATCCGCATCTCCATCAGCGCGAAGCTGGCTCCCAGGCACCGCCGGGTTCCGCCACCGAACGGGACCCAGGTGTAGGTGTCGGGAGCGTCTTCTGAAAGGAAGCGCTCGGGCCTGAAGGCCGCCGGATCGGGATACACGTCGGGGCGGCGATGGATCATCCGGATCGACGGATTGATCTCGACTCCGGGCGGGATGACGTAGCCGTTCAGGCGGAACGGCTCGCCGCGGACCACACGCCCGACGCCGGGTATGACGGGGCGAATGCGAAGCGCCTCCTTGACCGCCGCATCCAGATATTCGTCGCCCTCGACGCGTGCCTTGGCCAGCACCTCGGGCGAGTGGAGGACGAGATCGAAAGTCCAGGCCAGGCCGGTGGCCGTCGTCTCGTGCCCGGAGAGCCGACGAGCGATCTCGCCAAAGAGGATCTCGTCCACCTCACGGCGCCGGGCGTCAAATTGCTGTGCGGCGCCACGCCGGTCACTCCCGAGCCGCCCCAGCAGCATCATCAGCGGCAGGCCGCGGGGGCGGGACAGGGGCTCGACCATCGCCCGCAGGCGAGACCGAAGCTCGTCACTCTCGGGCCCCGGCTCGTAGCCGAACACGGCGCGCATGATCACCTGGAGCGTCAGCGACTGCATGGTCGGCAGAAGCGCGAAGGGCTCGCCGAGCGGCCAGCTGTCGATCTCGCGGTCGGTCGCCTCCTGGATCGTCTGCGCGTAGGCCTGCATCCGCTGGCCGTGCAGGTGGGGGAGCATCAGCTTGCGGTGGCGCAAGTGTTCTGAACCATCCAGCAACAGCACAGATCGCTGGCCGAGCACAGGTCCCAGCAGGGCGTTGGCCTCCCCGGCGCGGAGCTGATCGTGCGGGCCCTGGAACAGCTCCTTGACCAGCGCCGGGTCGAACAGCATCACGAACTTGTCATCGAACAGCGTGCCCAGCGTGACCGCCCCCCCGTACCTGCGACGGCAGGCCTCGAGGAACCGGGGCCCAGCGAGGATGAAGGCAATCGTCTGTAGGAACCGGGGGAGCCTGGGTCCCGGGGGAAGCTTCTGTTGCGCCGGGGCCTGCTTGACGGGGGCCTCGGTGGCAGCGTGTGTGCTCATCGCCTTAGCGATGGTGGCATACGCTCACACTCTCGCCGCGCCCAGCTGCCCGGCGATGTGCTCGATTCAGCTCTCCGGGACGACGTCGGCCAGCCCGTCCTTGATCACGATGACGCCCTCGTCCGATTCGGTCTCGTACCCGTAGGCGCCACCACCCGCCGCCCAGATGCGGGTGGTGATGGTGTGGCTGGGCTGGACCGTTCTGGAGAACCGGACTGCCAGCCGCTTGAGCCGGGTGGGATCTTCGGGGCAGGTGTGCTCGATCACCGCCACCGAGGTGAACGCCATTGTGCACATGCCGTGGATGATGATTCCCGGAAGCCCCATCGACTTTGCCAGGGCGTCGTCGAGATGGATCGGCATGGGGTCACCCGAAGCCTCGGCGTAGCGGAAGGTCTGGTCGGAGTCAAACGTCTGGCTCGCCTCGGCCTCGGGCTCCCGGGAGCGCAACGACTCATCGAAGCGATGATCCGGTGCGGCGTCCCCCACCGCGACCGGCGCCTGCGCCCCGCGGACGAAGCTGATGAGGTATTGCTCGACGAGTAGCGTTCCGTCCCGGTCCCGGGTGTCGGCTTTGACCGTGACTGTCACGCCGCTGGAACGAGGCGAGAGGCCGATCGCCGCAGCGCTGGTGGAGACCGTCGTGCCGGGACGGATCGGCGCGTGGAAATGAAAGTCGTGCTCCCCGTGGAGGATCATCATCACCAGCTCGGACGGGATGACCTTCATCGCCGCCTCGCCGGCCATGCTGAAGGCGGGGACGACGGCGAACACTGGAGGCGCCAGATCACCGTCGGCGTGTGGGGCGATGGGATCGTTGGTGGCGGCGGCGTATTGCTTGATGCGCTCGCGGGTGACCTCGAACTCGACCGGGTCCGACCACCGCCCGATGGCATCGGTGTTGAAGGTAGGTGCCGTTGTGCTCAAGCTCGCTCCTCCTTTCGGGCCCCTACCCTACCTCCATGACCCTGACCGAAGACATCGCGAACTCGATCCCATTCGCCGCCATGCTGGGGATCGAGATGCTGGAGGCCACCCCCGAGCTGGTCCGCGCCAGGATCGAGTGGACGCCCGAGCGTTGCACCGCCGGCGGGGTCATGCACGGAGGTGCGTTGATGGCGCTGGCTGACAATTGCGGCGGCCTGTGCGCATTCTTGAACCTTCCTGAGGGCGCGCGCGGGACCGCCACGATCGAGTCGAAGACCAACTTCCTGCGCGCCGTGCGCGGCGGCGCGGTCACGTCCACCACCCGACCGCTTCACTCCGGACGCACCATGATGGTCCTGGAGACCGAGCTCAAGCGCGATGACGGCGAGCTCGCCGCGAAAGTGACCCAGACGCAGGCCTTTCAGTACGACTAAGGCTGGCGCTTAGCATCTGTCAGAGTAATTTCAGGCTCCCGTTCCTATCTTGTGGACGCTCACAAGAAAGGCGGTCGTGATGAGGTTCCTTAGGACAACTTCGACCCAACGACTTCTGGCAACCCTCGCCGGAATCGTCATCGCTGTTGCGGGCGGAACCGCGATCGCGGTGGCGGCCTCGAGCGGCGGTCCCGTTCCGCGGCCACAGAAGCTGGCTGACGCCGTGCACTCGGCGCTCGGCACGCCGACGGTGCCGGGAATCAGCGCCCGCATCACCTTCACCAATCACCTCATCTCTGCCTCCAACATTCAGGGCTCCGACCCGCTGTTGCAGGGCGGCTCGGGTCGCGTGTGGCTCTCGCCCAGCACGCACCAGCTCCGACTGGAGCTCCAGTCCGACAACGGCGACGCTCAGGCGGTGGTCTCGGGTGGCCACTTCTGGGTCTACGACCCCGGCGCCAACACCGTCTACGAGGGCGCGGTCCCGGCCCGTGCCAACACCAAGCGCTCGAGCGCGCGGCACGAGACGCTGCCATCGGTCAGCCAGATCCAGACCAACCTGAACAAGCTGGCGCAGCACATCAACTTCTCGGGCGCCATCCCGAGCGACGTCGCCGGCCACGCCGCGTACACCGTGCAGGTCTCGCCGAAGCACGACGGCGGCCTGCTTGGCGACGCCCAGCTTGCCTGGGACGCGGCCCGGGGCGTGCCACTGCGGTTCGCGGTCTATGCCCGCGGTGACGGCACACCGGTGCTGGAGCTGAAGGCGACGAACATCTCGTTCGGGCGAGTGCCGGCTTCGGACTTCTCGATCAAGCCTCCGAGCAGCGCGAAGGTGGTCAGGGTCTCCACGCCCGCCACGCCTACCCACGCCGCCCGCCATTCCTCCAAGCACGCCGAGGTCACCGGGTCGGCCGCCGTTCAGCGCCACCTCCACTTCACGCTCGTCGCTCCCAAGACTCTCGTCGGGCTGCCCCGCCAGTCGGTCTCGCTGCTCGATTGGGCCGGGAGCCCCGCGGCGCTCGTCACCTACGGACAGAACCTGGGCGGGATCGTGGTCGTCGAGCAGGACGCGAGCAAAGCCCACGGGCTGCCGTCGGGCACCTCGAGCGGCTCGAGTGAGCACGCGCACGGCCTGAGCCTGCCGACGGTCTCGATCGGTGGCGCCACCGCTCGCGAGCTCGACACCGCCCTGGGCACGGTGCTCACGTTCACGCGCGGTCATGTCGCCTACACCGTGCTCGGCTCGGTCCCGGCCGCCGCGGCCGAGGCCGCCGCACGGGCTCTATGACCGACCCTGCGCCGCTGGAGGTCCGCGGGCTCGTCAAGCGCTACGGCGGGCTGACCGCCGTGGCAGGCGTCGACGTCACGGTCGACGTCGGCGACGTATACGGCTACCTGGGCCCCAACGGCGCGGGCAAGACCACCTCCCTGCGGATGATGCTGGGGCTGATTCGCCCCACGGCCGGCACGGTCCGGCTGTTCGGCCGCGATCCGTGGGAGAGCGCGCGGGCGCTCGACGGCGTCGCGGGGTTCGTCGAGGCTCCGACCTTCTACCCCTACCTGTCGGGCAGGCGGAATCTCGAGCTGCTGGCGGCATTCGACGGCAACGGGGCCGTGGATCGGATCGACCAGGCGCTCCAGCGAGTCGAGCTCTCAGACCGAGCCGGTGACCGGGTCGGCGGCTACTCACACGGGATGCGCCAGCGACTCGGCATCGCGGCCGCGTTGCTTCGCGAGCCGAGGTTGCTGCTGCTGGACGAGCCGACCACGGGTCTTGATCCGGCGGGCATGCGCGACATGCGGGTCCTGATCAGGCGCCTTTCGCAGCAGGGGATCACGATCGTGCTCTCCAGCCACCTGCTGGCCGAGGTCGAGGAGCTGTGCAACCGGGTGGCGATCATCCAGCTCGGAAAGATCGTCTACGAAGGGGAGATATCCGCGCTCAAGCGCAGCGCGGGCGGTTCGTACTCGCTGTCGACGACCGACAACGTCAGGGGCTTGGAGGTAGCGCGCGCTCAGCCTGGAATCGAGAACGCGCGCCTCCAGCAGGGACAGGTGTGGTTCACCGCGGACGGCGAGAACACGGTCGCGGAGCTCTCGCAGGCGCTGGTCGAGGCCGGCGCGTTGATCGTGGCCCTGACGCCCCAGACGGCGACGCTCGAGCAGCTGTTCTTCTCCCTCACCGAGGGTCCTGAGGACGCCGACGGCGCGGCGGCGCCAGCCAAGGAGGAGGCCGCGGAGGTCGCCACATGACGGCGGGCGTTCTGAGCCGCGGAGATCGCCACATAACGCCCGGCGTCCTGACCGTCTACCGCTGGGAGCTGACCAAGCTCAGGTTCCAGAAGCGCACGTATCTGGGCCTCGGGGCGGCGACGCTGGTACCGATCATCTTCGTCGTCGCCGTCCACTTCCGACCTGACCGGCGCGGCGGCGAGTTTGCCTTCTCCTCGTATCTGACAAAGAGCGGGCTCGCCTTTCCGCTGGTGATCCTGCTTTTTGGGGCCGTGTG
Organism: Actinomycetota bacterium; assembly: GCA_005883415.1. GTDB lineage: Bacteria > Actinomycetota > Thermoleophilia > Solirubrobacterales > Solirubrobacteraceae > Palsa-465. Next base: position 5,623 of record VAWT01000292.1, read on the forward strand.
GCTGTTCCCGTTGATCACCGCCCTCGTGGCGGGAGACATCATCGCCTCCGAGGACCACAACGGCACGCTCAAGACGATCTTCACCCGTTCGCTCGAGCGCTCCCAGATCTTCGGCGGAAAGCTGCTGGCTGCCGCGACTTACGCGGTGGCGGCGATCCTCATCACTGGAACCGTGGCGGTGGTCGCCGGGAGCATCGAGTCAGGCTTTCACTCGCTGCAAAGCCTCTCCGGGACAATCGTCTCGGCCCCGAAGTCGCTCGAGCTGGTGTACGCCAGCCTGCTCGTGTACCTGATCCCGATCGCGACGATGGTGTGCATCGGCCTGATGCTGTCCTCTGTCACGCGCAACAGCGCCGCGGCGGTCGTAGGCACGCTGATGATATCGCTCCTGTTCCAGCTGATCGGCGTGCTTCCGGGCACGGGAGCGATCCAGCCCTATCTCCTCAGCACGCAGTTCAACGCCTGGCAGGGTCTGCTGCGAACCCCGATCGATTGGACACCGATCCTCCGCGCGGTATGGGTGTGCGCCATGTATGGAGTGCCGGCGATCCTCGCGTCGTTCCTGGTTTTCCTCCGGCGCGACGTAGCTGGTGGCTGACCAGGCGCGGACGCGGGGCGACGGCCGCACAAGCGAGCGCGTGCTGGTGGTCGACGACGACGGCTCGCTCCGTCGGATGCTCGAGCGGGCGCTCCGGGCGGAGGGGTTCGAGGTGACCGTCGCTCGCGACGGGGCGCTGGCGCTGCTCGAGAGCGAGCGCGCTGCCCCGGACGTGATCGTGCTCGACGTTGCGATGCCCGCGCTCGACGGGCTGGCGGTCTGCCGCCGCCTGCGGGCCAAGGGCCTGGCGACGCCGATCCTGATGCTGACCGCGCGGGACGCGGTTCCCGATCGGGTCGCGGGGTTTGACGCCGGCGCAGACGATTACCTGGTCAAGCCGTTCGCGCTGGAGGAGCTGATCGCCAGGTTGAGGGCGCTCTCCCGGCGTGGAGGCGAGCCCTCCACGTTTCGGTCCTACGCAGACCTGACTCTCGACCTCCATGCTCGGCAGGCGTCGCGGGCGGGCCAAGCGATCGAGTTGACCGGCAGGGAGGCGGAATTGCTCGAGCTGTTGCTGAGGGCGCCGGGGCGCCCGGTGTCGCGCGAGCGGGCGATCGCGGAGATCTGGGCGGGCGCCGCGGAGCCGAACGTCGTGGACCGCTACGTGACGCGCCTGCGACGCAAGCTGGGGGAGCCGCCGCTGATCCAGACGATCAGAGGGAAGGGGTTCGCGCTGCGAGCGTGAGGTCGGTGCGCGCCTTTCCCCGCTCCCTGCGGGCCTTTCCCCGCTCCCTGCGGGCCTTTCCCCGCTCGCTGCGGGCCTTTCCCCGCTCGCTGCGGGCCCGACTGGTACTGGCGGCGACAGGGGCGATCCTGGTCGCGGTGGGCCTGTTCGCCGCTGCCACCGTGCTGCTTGTAGAGCACGATCTGCGGGGCACGCTCGACACCTCCCTGCGCCAGCGCGCGACCCAGGTGGCCGAGCTCGCGGTCTCGGCGCCTGCGATTCTGACCAATCCCGGCGCGCTCGAGAGTCCGATCTCGGGCCGCCAGATCGCGGTCGAGGTGCTCGACTCCCGGGGTCGGCTGCTGGCGCGCTCAGAGACGCTCGGCGCTCGCTTGCTGCCCGAGGATCGCGTCGTGCGGTCGGCGATTTCGCAAGGCCTCGCCGGGTTTGAAAGCGTCAGTCTCGACGGCCGCCCGTTCCGGCTGTACGCCGCGCCGATCGCGCAGGCAGGCGGTCCGGCATCGGGCGGCGTGGTGCTCGTCGCCTCGGACACCGGCGACATCGACGAGACCGTCGGGCACCTGAGCGTGATCATCGCCGCCAGCGGGGTGGGGGCCGCAGTGCTCGCGGCGCTCGCAGCATTCATGCTCACCGGACGGGGGTTGCGGCCGCTGCGCCGGCTTGCGAGCGGGGCGGCGGACATCGAGCGGACGGCCGACCCATCCCAGCGCCTGCCGCAGCCAGCCGCCTCGGACGAGATCGGCGCACTGACCGGGGTGCTCAACCGAATGTTGTCCTCGCTGGACCGGGCACGCGCCAGCGAACGTCGCTTCCTGGCCGATGCTTCGCATGAGCTTCGGACGCCGGTCACGGCGCTGCGCGGCAACGTCGAGTACGCCCTGCGCTACGGAGCCGAGCCGGAGGTATTGGCCGATCTGCGCGACGACGCGGCGCGCCTGGCTCGGCTGGTGGACGACCTGCTGGTGCTCGAGCGGGCTGGCGCTTCCCAGCCCGCCGAGCCGGAAAGGGTTCAGCTGGACGATCTCGTGCGCGAGACGGTGAGCTCGAACGGGCACAGCCGCGTGCTGATGGGAGAGCTCACGCCGGCCCGGGTCCGAGGCGAGCGGGACTCGCTGGCCCGAGCCCTTTCAAACCTGATCGAAAACGCGCTAGTGCATGGACCGTCCGGACAGCCGGTGACCGTCGCCCTGCGGGTCGACGCCAGCCGGGCGCTATTGGCGGTCTCCGACGAGGGACCGGGACCGGCTGACGCCGACCGGGAGCGCCTTTTCGAGCGCTTCTGGCGCGGCGCGGGCGCTGGCGAGCGACGGGGCTCCGGTCTCGGCCTCTCCATCGTCCAGGCGATCGCCGAGCGCCACCACGGTGCGGTATCCGTCGAGCGCTCCACGTTCACGATCGAGCTACCGCTCGAGAAGGTCAGTGCCCCGGAAGGCCTCGAACGCCGGGGAAGCGATCGATGAGCGAGTGCGGCGACGCGAGGTCCACACCGTCGGGGTTGTTCAGGTACCCGGGCGAGGTGCCGGTCACGCCCGTGTGGCCGTACTGCCACACGATCCGGTTGGTCCGGGGATCGACGACGATCACGCGATGGTTGTAGTCGTCGTTTGCCAGCACGTCGCCGTTGGGAAGCGGTAGCGCCAGCGACGGGTGGTTGAGCTCGTCGGGGCCCGAGGGGGCGTAGCGCCACAGGACCTTGCCGTGCGCGTCAAACTCCATGATCCCTCCTGGCTGCTCGTAGTCGACGGTGAGATAGACACCGGGACGGACCTCGTTGGTGTCTGACGGATAGCCGTATCCAGGTGGGTTGGTCGCCGCTGTCAACTTCCCGTTACGGTCGAACACGTCTACCCAGTCGCCGTTGATCTCGGTCACGACAGCGCCCCCGCCTGAGATCGGGAACGCCCCGTTGGGGGAGCCAAACGCGTTCGGTGGATCGTGGACGCAGTTGCCGGTCTCCCCGAGCTGCGCTGCGAGGTTATGTTGCTGCGGCCGAATCTCGATCAGCCTGCAGTTCTTGATGTCGGCGGCGATGATGTTGCCGTTGCGCAGCTGGATCGCGTCGTCGGGATTGAACACGTAGTTCGCGCTCGACCCCGGGACGCCCGGATGGCCATAGCGGTACAGGATTTTGTGCGTCGCGGTGTCGATCACCGAGATCACGTAGTTGTCCTCCTGGGTGGCAATGATCTGCCGCCCGCCGTTGGCGTAGAACGCGTCGTCGGGAATCAGGAATGACTGCCCCCCGGTCAAGTCGCCAGAGCGGGGGAAGCGCCACACGATCTTGCCCTGCGGCGTTACCTCGAGCAGGCGGTTGTTCAGCTTGTCGGCGATCAGCACGTTGCCAGGGAGGACCGACGGGTCAGAGCCCGGCGTCAAGTAACCGCTGGCTTTCGTAGCGCGAGCGCCAGTGCCGCCGCGTCCGCGAGTGAGCTCGAGGATGTTGTCGACGGCCCCGCCGCTGCTACGGCCGCCGGCGAGCATGATCGTCTGTGAAAGACCAGCAACGGTCGCGTCCGACAGAGCCTGCGGAAGCTGTGCGACACCGCTTGCGGAAGCGTCCCCAGGGACGACACCTGTCGCGTGCTCGGGTCGAACTCCAGCACCTGCCGGCTCGGGCCCTGTGGCGTGTCGCCGCCAGCAATCAGGACCTTGCCCAAGACAGCTGTTACCGCCGCGTAACGCAGCGGCTGTGGCAGCTTGCCGACGACGGCGGGCGTGCCGCCCGGGCGCCAGGCGAGGATCGTGTCGAGGGGCGCCCGACTTGTGTATCCGCCGACCAGGTAGGCGGTGCCGTTGATGGCCGCGGCGCCGAGGTCCGAGTTTGGCTGCGGCAGCGACCCGGCCGGCTGCGTCTGGCCGGTGGCCGGATCCAGCCGGACGATGCTCGACACCGATGAGCTCTGGCCACCCCCGAACAGGTAGACGGCTGAGCCTAGCCGCACGGCGGCGGCGTCGTGAACGGGGGTTTGAAGCGTTCCCAGTGAGGTGGCGCTGCCTGACGACAGGCGCTGGATCGCGGGCCGCGACGTGTCGCTGGAATCCAATCCGCCGAGCAAGGTCACGACCTGGGGTCCGACCACCGCGGCCGCAGCATTCTGGACGGCGAACGGTAGGCGGCCCACGGCACGCGCTCTGAGCAGGGGCGAGGTCGAGGCGGTGGTCGTCGCGTCTGGGGTTGCTGCTGGCGCCTTCGCGCCACGCCGCGACGAGGTCGCAAGGCCGATTGCAACCGGTACGAGGCTTGCGGCGACCAGCACCGCCAGCCAGGCGGTGGTGCTTCCCCGTCGGGCTGGTGGCGCGGCGGCGCTCCGCCGGGGTGGGCGAGAAGTAGGGCGTCGGCCCTGTGGCACGGCGCGTCCGCCAGCGGGAGGGCTGGGGCGACCTCCACTAGGCGGTACGGCGCGGCCCCCAGCGGGCGTGCTGGGGCGCGGCGTTTGCGGGGGTCTGCCGCCAGGCGATGCGCCTCCGCCCGGGCGAGATGCCGGACGCCCGGGTTTCGCACTACGACCCCTCGATGGCGTTCCCCCGCCCGGGCGCGGCGAGGGGCGGCCGCCCGGCGGCCTGCCGCTGCCGCGCTTCGGCGGCCTTCCGCCCCCCAGGGGTCGAGTCATCGGGGAGCATCTTGCCGCATCGAAAATAAATGCGCCTAAGCGGCGGAAACGGCCATGGGCGAATTCTCACTTTCCTCTGACGCGTCTCTTAGGCAGCGGCTCCAAAATCCCCGCTATGGTCGCTGAATCCTCGGGCGAGTCGCGGCGGCGAGCGCGCGACGCAGCACTGGACCGCATCCTTCGCGTGCGCCGCTGGATCATCGCAGCAGCGGCGGCGGCTACCGCCGGTGTGGCCGCCCTGATCTCGGCAGTGGCTCCGGGGCACACGCTGGGAGCGAGCGGCCATAGCGCCGGCTCCTCTAGTAACAGCGCCGGCACCGCAACAAGCAATCCCTCACCCCAGATGCCCGCGCCCGCCGGCGCAAGCCAGCTTGGGCTTCAGGGCCCGGCCCAGCCACCCTCGTCCGACGCCCAGGCTCCACGCAGCGCCCCGTCGTCCCCACCAAGTGGGTCATCGGGCGGTGCTTCGTCTCAGTCGAGCAGCGCACCGCCCGCCGTCTCCGGCGGGTCATGAGCGCAATCACATTTGAAGTCTGGGGGAGCGTCGCCCTCGTCGCGGTCGCCGACTCCGCTCGTCTCGAGCCAGCGCGCGAAGCGGTCGCGACCGTTGTCGAGGAGTTCGATCGGGCCTGCTCACGTTTTCGCCAAGACTCCGAACTGAGCGCGCTCAACGCGGCAGCAGGCCGTTCGGTTCATGTCAGTCGGCTCTTGATCGATTCGGTGGAGGCGGCACTGCGGGCCGCGACCCTCACCGGCGGCGACGTCGATCCCAGCGTCGGTGAAGCGTTGATCGCGCTGGGCTACGACCGCGACTTCGCGTCGATCGTCACCGAGGCGGCATCCGGGACCGGGACCCGGGGACCGTCCGAGGCAGCGGTCCCGCTGTCGCCCAAGATCGCCAAGGTGCCCGGCTGGCGCGCGATCCGGGTGGACCGCGAGGCGGGCACGATCACGCTCCCCCGCGGCGTCAGGCTCGACCTCGGCGCGACGGCGAAGGCGTTGGCCGCCGATCGCGCCGCGGTGCGTGCTTCAAAGGAAGCCGGTTGTGGGGTACTCGTGGGGCTGGGCGGGGACATCGCGCTCGCCGGCGTGACACCCCGGGATGGCTGGAGGGTTCGCGTCACCGACGATCATCGCGCGGGCGCCGATGCTCCCGGGCAGTGGATCAGGTTGCGATCGGGCGGACTGGCTACCTCGAGCACGACCACGCGCCGCTGGAGAGCGGGCGACGAGGTAGTCCACCATCTGCTGGATCCCGCCACCGGGCGTCCGGTCAGGGGCAGATGGCAGACGGCGAGCGTCGCCGCCGGCTCCTGCCTCGACGCCAACATCGCGAGCACCGCGGCGATCGTGCGGGGGCAGCCGGCGGTGCCGTGGCTCGCCTCGCTCAAGCTTCCGGCTCGGCTCGTAACAACGACCGGCGCCACCGTCCACCTCGCTGGGTGGCCAGCTGACGGCGACGACCTGCCGGCCTACGACTCCGACCGGGCGGCATGACTTCGCAGCTGGCCGCGACGCTTGGGCCGAGCGCCTACTGGTACCTGGCCCGCGCGACGGGGATCGTGTCACTGCTACTGCTGACTGCCAGCGTGGTGCTGGGCGTGCTCGGCCCGCTGAGGTTCACGGTCCCGGAGAGGTGGCCGCGGTTCGCGATCGACACGCTGCACCGGGACGTATCGCTGCTGGTCATGGCGGTGCTCGTGATCCACATCGTGACCAGCGTTCTAGATGGCTTTGCGCCGATCAACCTTCTCGACGCCGTGCTTCCGTTCCGCTCGACGTACCGCCCGCTCTGGATGGGGCTCGGCGCCTTCTCCTTTGACTTCCTGCTGGCGCTCGTCGTTACCAGCCTGGTGCGCCGTCGGCTGGGCTATCGGGCTTGGCGGGCCATTCACTGGCTTGCGTACGCGAGCTGGCCGGTGGCCGTGCTTCACGGTCTCGGCACCGGCTCGGATACGAAGACGTGGTGGAACCTCGCGCTGACGGCGGTGTGCCTATTCGCCGTGGTCGCCGCGGTGTGGGCTCGAATCCAGGCGCGGGCACGCCTGTCAGCCTGCTGGCGCAGACCACGGCGCGGTCCGCCCCGTCGGTTCCCGCCAGATCCACCGTCCGTCCGCCCAGCGCCTTCTCGGCGCAGCTGTCGGGATCGCTACAGCAGACGCCAGTCGGCGGAGGAGCGATCGTTCAGCTTGGGCTGCGCCTGAGCGGCGGGGCCAACGGGAGACTGCGGGTGCGGCTCGGCGGCCAGCCCGTAGGCGGTGGTGGCTTGTCGATGACCGGAAGCCAGGTCGATCTCCTGACCAGCGGTTCCGTCTTCCAGGGATCTGTCACCGCGCTCCAGGGTCAGGAGTTCACAGCCCGGGTGCGAAGCGCTGACGGCTCGGCGCTTCAGCTACAGGTCAACCTTCAGATCGATCAGGCAAACAACACAGTCTCGGGCTCGATTCAGGCGCAGCCGAGCGGAGCGTCCTGATGGGCCTGCCTCGTCTCCTGGCCGGAATCGATCCCAGTGGTGCCCCCACGAGGCACTCCGATCACGAGCGCATCCATGGCCCGATGCCGCGACACGCGCCGGCCGACCTGATCGGAATCGTCGAGCGCAGCGGGCTCCGGGGCCGGGGCGGGGCCGACTTTCCGACCGCCCGGAAGCTGGGCGCCGTCGCCCAGGCTCGGGACAGACACCGCGCGGTAGTTGTCAACGGATCGGAGACCGAGCCAGCGAGCGACAAGGACCGTCTGTTGCTCTCGCGGCTGCCCCACCTCGTGCTTGACGGAGCCGTTCTCGCCGCCGACGTCGTAGGCGCGCGCGAAGTGATCGTGAAAGTCGCCGAGCGCATGGCGGGCGCGACCCAAGCGCTCGAAGGGGCGGTGGCGGTTCGCGACGACCCGGTTTCAGTGCAGCTGGTGGGCGCTCCCGGTGGATACGTGACCGGCGAGGAGAGCGCGGTCATCCATTACCTCAACGGCGGTCAGCCGAAGCCGACGTTCGTTCCGCCGCGGCCGTACCAGCGCGGCTACCGCCGGCGGCCCACGTTTATCTCAAATGCGGAGACGCTCGCGCAGCTGGCGCTGATCGCCCGCCACGGCGACCGCTGGTTCCGGGAGCTTGGAACGGACGCCGATCCCGGCTCGGCGCTCGTGACGATCTCCGGCGCCGTCGCGGCGCCCGGTGTCTACGAGCTGGCATTCGGGACGCCCATGGGCGAGCTACTAGCCGCGGCGGGCGGGGCGACCGAGCCGCTGCGGGCCTTGCTGGTCGGTGGCTACTTCGGGACCTGGGTCGAGGCCTCGCAAGCGCTGGGGCTGCGGCTGGCGCGCGAGGACCTGCGCTCCGTGGGCTGCTCACTCGGCTCGGGCGTGCTGATCGCGCTCGGCGAGAGCTCGTGCGGGCTACACGAGAGTGCCCGGGTGATCGACTATCTGGCGCGCGAC
>VAWT01000128.1 GCA_005883415.1 Actinomycetota bacterium
TGATCGAACGCGCCGTTGCCAATCCGTACCGGCCTCGCCCCGGCGTAGCCGCTCAGGTCCTCACGGAGCGACTCGGTGAGATGACGGCGGCCGTCGATCCCGTACATGATCTGCAGCGCGCCGTCCTCCCCCAACTCCAGGTCGGCGATGAACTGCATGAAGTCGTTGGCCTCCCAGTCGAGCTCCAAGTAGTGCAGCGCCTGGAGCGTGAACGTTGTGTCCCGGACCCAGGTGTAGCGGTAGTCCCAGTTGCGCTCCCCACCCGGGGTCTCGGGCAAGGACGTGGTCAGGGCCGCCACGGTCGCTCCGGTCGGCATGTACGTGAGCCCCTTGATCGCCAGCGCGGAGCGCTGAATCAGGGGGCGCAGCTCGTGATCGGGGATCCGGGCTCGAGCGAACCAGTGCCGCCAGAAACGAGTAGTGGCGTTGAGCCGGGCGCTCGCATCCTCGACATCGGTCGGTGCGGGCACCCCGTCGTCCCACGAAAGCGCGCAATAGAGCGTCTCGCCCTCTCGGAGCACGTGCCTGGCGCGAGCCTGACCAGCCTCGACCCCGATAAGCATGTCGGTCTGAAGGGCGATCGTCTGCCCGGCCCCTACGGCCTCGGCGCGATGCCTGCCGTCGGCCACCGACCACTCGGCAGACACCCGGCCGTAGTCGAAGACAGGCTCGCAGACGAGCTCGATCTCGACGGCGCCCTCGACGCACGTCACCACCCGGACGAGCATGTGTTCGGCGTCCTCGTCGGCCGGAGGGCGCGTGTGAGGGGTGACTTCGTCCTCGCCGTGGCGCGGTCCCATGACCAGGGCTTCGCGAACAGTTGCCCAGCCCCCCGGCGATTTCCACGACGTGAGCAGCGTGTTAGTGCCGGGCTCGTAGATCCGCCCCGCGGGGACATTGATCCCAAAGGGCCCGACGCGGAAGGCCCCGGCCCCTCGATCGAGCAGCGACCCGAACACGCTGGGCGAGTCGAACTGCGGGACGCACAGCCAATCGATCGTTCCGTCCGGCGCGACGAGCGCACCGGTGTGGCAGTCCGACAGGAACGCGTAGTCCGCGATTGGCGTGAACGGCGAGGACGCCGGCGAGCTCTGCGGCATCGCCGCGGGCTTTCGGTTTGGCTTTGGCTTCGCCGCCGGATGCTCGTCGTGCGGTGACTTGCTCCTGTTGGCCCTGACCTTGCTCGTAGTCGCCATCATCGTCCTTTCCGCGCGGGGTTGTCAGGTCGATGGTCGGTCATCTCCGACGGAGGGCATCGTCTGATTTGGGTTAAGCGCGCGCGGAGGCCAGACGCGGCGGGCCGGACCGCCCCTGGCGCTAGTAGTAGTCGTCTACCTCGACCGACCAGCTCGCCGTATCACTGCCCGGCGTGATTCTCAGCTGGTAGACACCCGGACCGGTGCCGGACGCCCAGACCTGTCCGCTGCCGTCGTTCAGGTCAAAGCTCCCGGCAGTGGAGCCGTCCCCAACGTTCACAACCCGCGCGCTCGGCCCGGAGCAGATGAAGATGAACGAGCAGGTACCGTCGTAGCTCATCCGATATATGACGCGCCAGCGACGGCCGTGGATCCTGAACGGCACCGACGAGCGACCGCCGAAGGTCGTGAGCGCCCGCCAGCGCGGGGGCTCGGCGACCGATAGCGAGACCGTCGATCCGGGCAACAGCTTTGCTCCAGTCGCCGGCGACTGCTTCGTCACTGCACCGGTAGTGACGCCGGGGGCCGGCACGTCCTGGACGCTCGCGCGCAGCTGCAGCCGGTGCAGCGCGGCTTCGGCTTGGTCGGCGGACATGCCGACCACGGTCGGCGTGGCCACCGGCGCCGGTCCGGCGCTGAGTAGCACCCGGACGGCCGAGCCCTCTCGCGCACTAGTGCCCGCGGCCGGTGTCTGCTGGATGGCCGTGCCGCGAGGCGCACCGCTGTAGCGGCCGGCAAACTCGAAACGCAAATCCAAACGCCGCGTTCTGGCAGTGATTCTTGCCCTCGTCATGCCACGCAGGTCGGGCACTCGCACACGGCCCACGGCGCCAGTCACTGCCACCGCGACGAGCGTCGCGATCACAAGCAGGATGACCCCGCCAAGCAGCGCGATGCTCCGGCGCCGGCCGGCCGGGTTCACGTTGCGCCGCGGCGACATGCGCGGGGCGACGCGCGTCGGGTCGATCGGCTCCGACGGCGACGTCGCGGTGGGAGCGGCGGCGGTGGATGCGGTCGTGCCATTACGGGTCGCCGATGCTGGGCGCGGGCTGCTCGAGCTGCGAGCCGCCTCAAGCGCGCCCGCCATCTCTGCGCCGTCGGCGTAACGGCCAGCGGGGTCCTTGGCGAGTGCGCGCTCGACCACGCCGGCCAACGGCCCGGGGACACTCGGCGGAAGCGCTGGATGCGGATCGTGCAGGTGAGCCAGGGCCAATTCGACGGGAGAGCCCCCCTCGAACGGCGGTCGTCCCGCCAGCATCTCGTACAGCACGATCCCTACGCTGTAGACGTCCGTGGCCGCGG
>VAWT01000293.1 GCA_005883415.1 Actinomycetota bacterium
TGATCGGGCCCGTACGTGTCGCCATACGCGTTGTCCGACGGCCAATGCCCGTACAGCGACTGGCCGTGCAGGACTTTGTTGGCCCCGATCACGCCCGCGTAGCCGACGTCGATCACGTTTGAGTCTGCGACGTTCAGGCCGATCCGGAAGCCCATCAGGAAGACGACCCCCACCGCCAACCACGCGACGGGGATCGACGGGCGCGGGAGCTGGCGCGGGCGGCCTCGACCGAACGCCAGCAGAATCATGCGGACTATCAGATACAGGAGAAACGGATACGCGAGCGGGACCGAAAGCCCGATCCGGGCATGGTTGAAGAACGCCAGGGAGATCGAGAAGCCGAGCAGCACGAGCAGGTCGAGGTGAAGCAGGGTGAATCGCCTGGGGCGACGCCAGGGAAGGAACGGGACCAGGAACAGCGCACACAGCGGGAGCCATACGTAGAGCGCGTTAGCGCTGCGGCCGAACGCCCCCGGATAGCCGCGGGCCATCGTCCAGGCCACCTGAAAGCCGGTCCATACCTCAAAGACCTTGCGGGTCTGATCATCGATGTAGACCTCGAGCAGCTCCTTCGGGTTTCGCCCGCTCGAGAACCAGCTGATTTGCCACTGTCCCGCCCCCTTCGTGTACTCGTACGGCGTGGCCCGGGGGTGGCGCCTGAGCTCGGCCCGTGATCGGGGGTCGCGGGCGGCGATCCGCTCGGCCTGCTGCGGGGTCAGCTTGAAGCCCGCTGGGGGCTTGTTCAGCTGCGTTACGAGAACCGGCTGGTCACCCGATGCGGCGGCTGGCGTGCTGAAGAGAAGCGCCGCGAGCAGCGCTACGAGGGCTATCGCTAGCGCGAGCCTCGGCCGCGTGCGCCTTAGGCGCGGAAGCTCCAAAGCTTCTGGCCGACGAACGACAGCGGCGTGGCTGCCGCCAGGGCCACCGCCTGGGCAACCACCTTGGCCAGCCCCGGACCGCTGACGAGCGCCACCAGCACCGCATAGGCGAAAGCCTGTGCGATCACGGACACGGCAAAGAAACGCGTCCCCTGAAAGATCGGGTGCTCGTGCTTCGCGTCGAATGTCCAGTGGCGGTTCCACCAGAAGTTGTTGACCACCGAGATTACGAACGCTACGACGAAAGCAAGCCGGTAGTCGATCGCGAGGACGTGGACGCACGCAGCAAACACGGCCAGGTTGAGCACGTAGCCGCTGGCGCCAACGGCCGCAAACCGCATCAGCTGCAGCCAGTTGTGCCCTTGCCGGACGCCGTCGCGCACGCGCAACCGTCCCGCGTGGACGCCGTGGCGGACCCGAGCGCGGAACGGCAGCTCGACAGTTGTTGTAGTCGCGGTGTCGGCCACGGCGGCGAACTGTAACGGCGGCTTGTCAGCCTTCCATAAGTGGCGAGAGCGCTAACGCGCTCCTAATCGTCGGTCACGAAGTGCTCGCGCACCATCCCTGCCACGTCACGCAACGACCATTGCTCTCGGGCCTCGCGCGACTCCGGCCCCGTCCCGGACCACAACAGGGCTCCGAGCGAGTCCGTCGCGTGGAGCGAGCCGTGGCTGCCGCCCCCGACGTGGTCAGCGCCTCCCCAGTCGACGAACTCGTACCCGGGCGAGGCCGACAGCTGCACGTCGCCAGCTGTGGGGCAGTGAAGCGCGGACCAGATCCGCTCCAGAGCATCCGGATAGGCGGTGCTGATGAACTGGCCGTCGTTCACCTCCGCCGCCAGCGCGGCAAGCTCGCCCTCGACGCTCCAGCGCTCCCCGCGCGGGTCCTGGAGATCGCCGCCCCGCGTGAAGCGGAGCTCTCCCCGGGCGCTGATGACCCGCGCCTCGCCTCCGGAGGAGCGCGACTGGCTCTGCGTGGCGACATCGAAGTCGGCGAACGCGGTGTCCAGACGGATGCGCTCCTCCACGGCGGCCTGAGAGTGGTCTGAGGTGACGATGACCGCGTGTCCTTCGAAGAACGCGTCGGGACCCCCGGCAGCGTGCATCAGCCGCTCGAGCTGGCGGTCGGCGGCGGCGAGCGACGTGACCTGTGCGTGCGGTCCATGTTTGTGGGACCAAGCGTCGTTATCAGGCAATGAAAAGAGAAGGAAGTCGAACAGGTCGTGCTCAACTAGATAGGCACCGACGCAGCCGGTGTGCTGGTCGCGGATGCCCGGCATCCCCAGCTGACCCCGGCAGCCCGTCTTGCGGCTGGCGTAGAGGTCGGCGTAGAACAGCTCCAGGGGCCCCTCGATCGTCCGCCTGAACAGGGTCGAGGTGACAATCCGCGCCAGTGCCGTCTCGTTCGACACCTCGTGCTCATGGCGTCCCCGGTATATGAGATAGGTGGTGCCCGCTGTGCGGACTCCGGCGTCGTCGAGCGTCTCGAACACGGTGTTCACGTGGGGAGACAGATGCTCGGCGTTCATGCGGTAGACGGTGTCGGTGAGCGAGCGCAGCACACCGAACTGCCGGCTGGCCGAGAAGCTCGAGCCGTACTCGACGTAGCGTGCCTCCTCGCGGTGGTACCAGTTCATGCTCGGGATCCAGTGCCCGTCGGGCCCTACGCCCGTGGTGATCGTCGCGGCGCACACCGGCGTTACGGACGGGAAGGCGGCCACGCAGTCGTCCACGTACACGCCGCGCTCCATCACCTGGGCCAGCGACGGCGCCCTGCCGACCGCGATCGCCCGCTCGAGCATTGCCGGCTTGAGCGCGTCGATCACGACGAGGACGAGTTTCTTGGGCGGCCTCTGGCTCAAGGCCTTGCGATCTGGAGCACGGACAGTCTCGTTCCGGCCCTCATCTGAGGATCCGCAGGCCCGCGTACTTCTGGCCCTCGCGCCGGCGGCCGGCGAAAAGGAGCCACACATCAGGGGCACGGTGGCGGCCGCCCCCACCGCCGCGCACGCCACGCCGCCGAGAAGCCCCGGCCACGCGGTGTAGTGGCCGTGGGCGAGGGAGCCGGCGAACAGCAGAGCACCAAGCGCTGCGCCAGCCAGCGCAAGGATCGCGACGAACACTCCTTGCTCAGGTCTGAAGCGCCGCTCGGCCAGCCCGAGCACGATCGCCAAAACCGCCACCGCCGCCAGGAAAGGGGCGCTCTGCAGGAATGCATAATCGGTGCCGTTGAAGTGAATCTCTACGCTGCCGGCGGCCAATGCCCCTACGGCCAGCGTCGGCAGGAACGGCCGGATCCCGACCGCCGCCGCGATCCCAATGCCCTGGAAGATGTCGAACACGAGGTGCATGTGCGCTACCGTGAACGGGCGTGACGATACGTGTTCGGGCCGGTCGCGTGCCGGGCCAGGAGGGGAGGGCGACATGAGTTCTGGCTCGGATTCCCGCGAGGGGCGCCGGCGATCCACAAGGCACGATCTCGAGCGCTACGCCAGTCTGTTCGCGGAGCGCACCAAGGTCATGAAGTCCTCCGCGATGCGCGACCTGATGGCGCTAACCGAGCAGCCCGACGTGATCTCGCTCGCCGGCGGGCTCCCCGACACCTCCACCTTTCCTCCGGACTCGTACGCGTCGCTGATGGAGACGGTCGCGGCCGAATCGTGCTCCCGCGCGCTCCAATATGGCCCCACCGAGGGGCTCGCGCTCGTAAAGGGATGCATTAGCGACGTGATGCGCGAGGAAGGGATGGAGGTCGACCCCGACGAGGTTCTGGTGACGACTGGCGGCCAGCAGGTCATCGACCTGGTCTGCAAGACATTGCTCGATCCGGGGGACGTCGTGGTGTGCGAGGCCCCAACCTATCCCGGCGCGGTGCCGACGTTCTGCGCGTATGAGGCAGACGTGGTCCAGGTGACGATGGACCGTGAGGGGATGCGGATCGACGAGCTGAGCGAGACTCTCGAGCGCCTGGAGCGCGAGGGGCGCCGACCCAAGTTCATCTATACCGTCCCCAACTTCCACAACCCGGCTGGCGTGACGCTGTCGCTCGAGCGACGGTTGGAGCTGGTGCGGATCGCCTCCGAGCGGGAGCTGCTTGTGCTCGAGGACAACCCCTACGGGATGCTCCGCTACGAGGGCACGTCGCTACCGACGCTCCGCTCCCTGGACGAGGAGTTCGTCATTTACGCCAGCACGTTCTCGAAGATCCTCTCACCCGGGGTCAGGCTGGGTTGGACCGTCGCCCCGCCGCCGGTCCTGGCCAAGATGAACATCGGCAAACAGGCCTCGGACCTCTGCTCTTCGTCGATCTCCCAGTACTTCGTCAGCGCGTACTTCGATTCCGGGCCCTGGCAGAAATACGTCCGGTCGCTGATCGAGATCTATCGCCGCCGGCGCGACGTGATGCTCGACTCGCTGGCCGAGCACTTCCCCCGCGAGGCGGAGTGGACGCATCCGGAAGGCGGCCTGTTCATATGGGCCAGCCTGCCGGACTACATCGACACCACCGACCTGCTGGCGCGCGCGCTCGAGGAACGCGTGGCGTTCGTGCCCGGACGCGCCGCATTTGTCGACGGCCGCGGCGGATCGTCGATGCGACTCAATTTCTCGGGCGTCTCCGAGCGGGAGATCCACGAAGGCGTTCGTCGCATCGGCGAGGTGGTGCATGAGCAGGTCAGCCTCTACGGCACCCTGACGGGAGCAGCCCCGGTCACGCGGCCGACGCCGGAGCGCGAGGCCCGCCCGGCGGCGGACCAATCCGAGCTTGCCAAGGTGCTGCGGCTCCCGGCCCAGCGTAAACGGGCCGGATGACGAGGGTCGCCGTCCTCAAGGGCGGCCGATCGCTCGAGCGCCAGGTTTCGCTGAAGTCGGGGGCAAGGGTCGAGGACGCGCTCGAGCGGCTGGGACACGAGCTGTTCGCGATCGACGTCGGAGGCGATCTGGTTGAGCGGCTCCAGATCGAGCGCCCCGAGCTGGCGTTTGTAGCGCTCCACGGGCGAGACGGCGAGGACGGCACCGTCCAGGAGCTGCTCGACGCGATGGGGATCCCGTACACCGGATCGGGCGTCTCCGCCTGCATCCGGGCCGCCGACAAGGTCCTGGCCAAGCACGCGATGCGCGACGGCGGCATTCCCACGCCCGACTTCTTCGCCTTCAATGAGACGGCGTTCAAGGAACTGGGCGCGGCACGAGCGCTGCCGGCCATCGAGCAGCGACTGCGGTTTCCGATCGTTGTCAAACCGGCTGGCCAGGGATCGGCCCTGGGGATCAAGTTCGCCCGGACCGCCGCGGACGTCCCCTCGGCCCTGGTGGCCGCCTTCTCTTACGACCGCAAGGTGCTCCTCGAGCGCCACATTCCAGGGCGTGATCTTGCGGTGTCGATCGTCGAGCAAGCTCGACTCCCGATGACGCTCCCGATCGTGGAGGCAGTGCCCAACGAGGAGGACTTCTACGACTTCGAGTCCCGCTACGAGATCGGCCGCACCACCTTCGTCTGTCCCGCCCAGCTTCCCGAAGGGGTTGCGGAGCGCGCCAGCGCCCTGGCGCTCGAGGTGTTCGCGCTGCTTGGCTGCTCGGGGTTCGCCCGGGTCGACTTGATGCTCGACTCAGAGAAGGGCGAGCTATTCGTGCTCGAGGCCGACACGATCCCCGGCCTCACCGAGACGAGCCTCCTCCCGCAGGCCGCCGACGCCGCCGGGATCTCCTTTGACGAGCTCGTGGGGCTGATGCTCCACGCAGCGGCCGCGCAGGGGTAGACTGGGGTACTGGAGTGGGGAACACGGCTGGGGCCCCGTCTTCGCAGACGTAATCGACCCATAGGAGGGTGATGACAGGGAGTCGCAGAGTTTCTATCCCTGCCGCTCGGATCCTGGCTTTGGCCTCCGGCGTGGCAGCGATCACGGCCGCTGTCGCGGGCACCTCGCTGGCGGCCAGCGGCCCCAGCGCGACGCTGGTGGCCAGCAAGCATGTCGCCGGCCTGCCCGCGGTCGTGTACGGATCCTCGGTCCGACTGTCGGGGCACGAGACGCTCAGCGGGTCGCGGTCCTTTTCCGTTCAGGCGCAGGCCTGGCCGTTCAAGACCGGCTTTACGACGATCACCTCCGGCAATACCAGCGGCGACTACTCGGTCGTCGTACGCCCGAGCCACGCCACCAAGTACCGGGTGCTGATCGCGAACGGGCCCACGAGCCAGGTGCTGACGGTCTATGTGCTCGACAAGAGGCTGAGCCTCAACTGCAACCTGTGCCACGGCGGCAATACGCCCGGAAGCCACACTTTGACCGTCACGGCGAGCTTTCGACGACCGGCTGGACCCGCCGGCAACAAGGGTCCCGTCTACCTGTACTACGCGCTCAACTCATCGAGTGCGACGCCGAACATCCTGAATCAGGTTGCCAGTGCACCGCGGCACTTCGTGGGCAACACGTTCTCACTCAGCGTGAGCGCCACCGTGCAGTTCCCGAACTCCACGTTCCAGTTCGGCGAGGCCTTCTGCTGGAAGGACAACGAGGCCGCGAGCGGCGTCGGACTGCCGGGCCACCACGGCTGCGGCGACGCCACGATCAACCGGCTGCACTACCTGGGTTGACGGAGCGAGCGCGAGGCGCTCGACCTCCGGGTCGGGCGCCTACTCGTCGCTGGCGAAGTCCTCGGGCGTGACGTGGTCGAGGAAGTCCTTGAACTTCTCCACCACCTCTTCGGTGTCCTCGACCTCGTGCTCGAACTCGATCGCCGACTCGGAGATCACTTCGTCGGCAGCGAAGATTGGTGCGCCGGCACGCACCGCGAGCGCGAGCGCATCGCTGGGGCGGGAGTCGATCTCGAGTTCGCGGCCGTTCGCCCGGAGGCTGATCGAGGCGTAGAACGTGTTCTCGCGAAGCTCCGTGACCGCCACCCGCGTGCACTCGACGTCGAGCTCGCCGAGCACGTCGGACAACAGGTCGTGAGTCATGGGGCGTGGCGTCGATGCGCCCTGAAGCTTCATCAGGATGGCGGCAGCCTCGGGATGGCCGATCCAGATCGGCAGGAACTTGTTGTTCTCGACCGTCTTCAGCAGCACGATCGGCTGCTTGCCGACCATGTCGAAGCTCACGCCGTAGATGACCATTTCCTGCACGCGCCGCTCCTCGTTCGCTAGTCGGGCAAGTATACGTACGGCGGCCGGGGCCCCCCGCGGGGTCAGGTAGCCGACGGGCTCCCGCAAGGTGGCGGTTGTGGCGCCCCTAGACTGCCGATGCGTGCAGGCAACTTCGGGACTTGCCCCACCGCAATCGGGGGAGGCCGCCGACGCGGCCCCGCCCCCCGCGCGCCGTCGGATCTCATTCGCGCTGACCCCTGTCCGCTACGCGATCCTCGTCTACCTGGCGACGCGGGTGCTGCTGATACTGGTCGCGGTGGTCAACGGCGCACTGCGCAACCACGCGGTTCTGCATGAGCTCGCCAATTGGGACGGCCTCCTGTACCGGCAAGTGGCGAACAACGGCTATCCGAACTACGTCCCGCACGCGCGCTCGACCCTCGGTTTCTTCCCGCTGTACCCGATGATGATGTGGCCGCTCGGTCATGTGATGTCCTGGATCACAGGCAAGGCGTTCATCAACGGGCTGACGCTTGCGGGGCTGGTCATCTCCGGGATCGGGGGGCTGATCATGACCCTGCTCGTCCAGCGCCTGGCGAGCGGCTGGTGGGGCGAGGCCGTGGGCCGGCGTGCCGTGCTGCTGTTCTGCCTTTTCCCGGGCTCGGTCGTGTTCTCGATGGTCTACGCCGAGGGGGTCGCGCTGCCGCTGGCGGCGGGATGCATCCTTGCCTTACAGCGCCGTCGGTGGCTACTCGCCGGCGTGCTCGCGGGAATCGCGACCGCCCTTGAGCCCGAAGCCGTCGTGCTGGTGTTGGTGTGCGCGGTATCGGCCGGGCTGGAGCTTCGCAGACGCGGGTGGCGGGCTCGCGAGAGCCTGTTGGCGCCGGTACTGTCGGTGACGGGTGTCGGTGCCTTCGCCATCTACCTGTGGGCGCACGCCGGCACGCCCTTCGCCTACACCCAGGCCCAGAAGTACGGATGGGACGAGACGTTCGACCCGTTCGCGATTGTCCATCTGGTCCGTTCGCTGGCCTCCAAGGTCTCGTTCTCGCACTTCAACAACCCCACGATCAACCTCAACCTGGTGGTCGGCGCGGCCGGCGTGATCGTGCTCGTAGTGCTGCTGGTGCTGCTGTTCATGCGCTGGCGCGAGGTCTCGGTGGAGGCACTCCTGTGGACGCTCGGGATCAGCTTTCTCATGGTCACCGCGAAATACACGCCGCCGAATCCGCGTCTGCTGATCACGGCCTTCCCCGCTGTGATCGTGCCCGCCTACTACCTGCGCCGGCGAGGCCTCGCGTTGTACGCGGCGGCCAGCGGCGTCCTTCTGGCTGGACTGAGCGCGCTGACGTTTGTGGGGACGACGCTTCGGCCCTGAGCGAGCCCGGCCCCTACTAGCGGTCGAACTGCTGGACGGTCACCGGGGCGGCGTACCCGAACGACCGCACGGCGCTGCGCGAGTACTCGGCCGCGAGCGAATCCCGGAGCGCGAGGTAGCGTGAGTAGTTGGCGCGCGCGCCGGCGGTGCCGTTCGGCTGGCCCTCGTGGCTCGACACCAGCCACAGTTGCGAGCAGATATGAGGCAGGAGCCGCAGCTGACGCGGCGACAGGGTCGCGTAGTCCTCTATGTAGGCACGCGATTCCGAGAACGGTGCTGCCGGCAGCACGGGACGCGGCGCCCGGACGCCCGGGCGTAGGTAGTAGCGAAAGGCATTGCGCCCGTCGGAGGGATAGAACGCAACGCAGTCCGCAGCCCTTGTGTGAGCCAGGACGTAGTTGGTGGCGGCCTGCCAGTTCTCGGGGGAGACTCCGTAGCTGGGGGCAACTTGCAACGCGCGAAGTGCCAGCAGTCCCGCGAGCACCAGGGAGGTGAGCCATATCGGCGCGCCACTGCGCGTGATGCCCCAGGCGAGCAGCAGCGACGCCGCCGGGACGCAGATCAGCAGGTTGCGGGGGAGGAAGATGGACTGGCCGACGAGCGACTCGGCGTAAGCGAGGAGCGCCGGCACGAGCAACCAGGAGAGGGCAAGCGCCGGCCCCCACGACCCGGTAAGGCTCGTCCGGACCACCGCGACCGAGATCGCCGCCAGCGCGGCAACGGTGCAGGCCAGCAGCAGGGTCGTCGTCGAGCTGGCATGGAAGTTCGGCTCGAGCCCGGCCGAGGTCAACGCATGGAGAACCTGTTTGATGCTCGTCGAGTCGGGACGAGGCACCCAGAAGAGCTGGCCCGATCCCCGCTGAGCTACGAGGACCATGAGTGGCACGCTGAGGACTACGATCGCGGCCAACGCCGACCCCACGGCTCGCGTCCGTCGCCGGTGCCAGCCAAGGATGACGAGCTGCGCCGGGACGATCAGGATCGCCATCAGGCTGGCATACGTCGCCAGCGCTGTGCACAGGACATAGCCGATCCACGCGGCCCGCGGGCGCCTGGCGTCAAGCATCGAGACGAAGGCCAGGAAGGACCCGGTGACGAGCGCGACCAGCAAGGCGTAGCTGCGTGCGCTCTGCCCCCAGAACACGAGCGGCAGGCTAACCGCACTAAAGGCGCCTGAGATGAGGGCCACGCGCCGGTCGAACAGGCGAAGCGCCAGCGCCTCCAGCAGCACGACCGCGACCCCGGCGCCTACGGCAGAGGGAAGGCGCAGGACGAGCAGCCCCCTGCCGAACACGCTGAACAGCACGTGCATCAGCACGTAGTAGCCGGACATGTTGCCCCCGTCATGCGCGATGGCCGACCACAGGGCGGACCCGTGCTGCCCCGCGATGGCAACTGTCGCCGACTCGTCGAACCCCAGGCTCCGGCCTCTGATCTCGATCAGGCATAGGCCCACAGCGAGCAGCCCAGGTCCGGAGAACAGCGCGAAGTCTCGTGCCGTGGCGCCCTCCCGCTCCGAGCCACCGACGTGCCGACCGAGTCCACCGCGCAGCACGGTCTCGCGTGCGGGCACAGCGGTCCGAGCCATAGCGGTCAGGCGTTGGCGAGCATCGACGCCGTGCGGCGCGGCAACCGCCGTCTCCAGTACCAAACGGCGGCCACGAGCACCAACAGGTAGACGCCGACCATTTCCGGGGAGGTACCGAGCGGAAGCGCCAGCTGCCCGGTGGGGATGATGATGAATGCCGAGGCCACGACCGCCAACGGAATCACGCGCGAGAACTGGATCCCTGGGCAGGCGGCGAGCAGCGCCAGACCCCAGGTGAAGTACCACGGCCAAGCCGCGGGACCGCCGATGGCGATCGCCACGAGCACCCAACCGAGCCGCCGGACCATGTTCTCCCACCTCGTCCCATACAGAAGAACGAGGGCGAATACAGCGGTGATCGCAAAGGTCACGTGGCTGAGCGTGGCCTCGAATTGCTTGCCGTTCAGCGGCACCCCCACGCCGTGCAGGGCGTGGGCGATGGTGTAGCCCACGGCGGTGGCAGGGGTGATCGCCAGCCGCACTCGCCCCGGTGTGGAGAACAAACCGGTCGAGATCCAGGCCAGGCCAAGGCCGGTGACCGCCGTCACGACGCCAGCGGCAGCCACGGTTACCAGGGCTGCCTTGGCGAGCGCCTTAAGCTGGTCTTGGCGGGCGGGCAGGGCCCGCGCCCAGGCGACGACGATGAACACGATCGCCGCCGCGGCTGGCACCTTGACGGTCGCAGCGACCGCGCATACAGCGATTCCGATGAGTGGGCGACCTTCGACCGCCAGGGCTACGCCGGCCACCATCAGGCCGACCATCAGCGCGTCGTTGTGGGCGGGAGAGACGAGCTGGAGCCAGACCAGCGGGCTGAGCATCGCCAGCCACAGGGCCCGCCGGGCATCGCCGCCCAGAGCCCGTGCCAGCCGTGGAGCGAAGATGGCCAGCAGCACGATGCCGAGCACATCGAACAGCCGCACCAGCACCGCGTCCAGCACCAGGTGCGAGCCGGCGGCGCCGACGATCAGGCTCACGACCCCCAAGAACAGGGGACCGTAGGGGGCAGTCGTCTTGCGCCAGAACGGGTCCACTCCGTCGAGCACGTGGCGATGACCGAGGTGGCCGAGGGCGATGGGCGCCTCGTGGTAGGGGCTGTGGCCGAGATGGACTAGCGTGCCCTGGGCGATGTAGCTGTACAGGTCGTGGCTGAACAGAGGCGGGCCGACGAGAAACGGAAGGCACCAGGCGGCCCCCACGATCCACAGCGCCTTGTGCGATATCTCCGGCGAGCGCTTCAGTGTCATCCCCAGCC
>VAWT01000129.1 GCA_005883415.1 Actinomycetota bacterium
CGACGAAACGTCGCGTCAGTCGATTGCTGCGGTGAGTCGTGCTTCGGGTGGTGCGGCGGCGCGCGGCGCGATGATCGAGAGCAACCTCGCGGCGCGTGAGGCGGCGCATCGCAACCGCACGGATTTGCTCAACCGGGTCTGGCGCGGCCGATCAGCTCAGCGCGATCGTCCCGGTCACGACAACGTCGCGCGGGAGGCCCGATACGACTACCGTCGCGGTCGCCTCGAGCGTCTCGTCGCCACGAAGCTCGCCGACTTCAAGCTGCTCTCGCACGCTCAGCTCGATCTCGCGCTGCGCGCTCACACCAAGCTTCTTGAGGAACTTCCGCACCGACATGTTGAAGGCGTCTTCGTCCACTCTTCGCTCCTCGACTCGCTGATTTGACCGACTCCCGCAAAACAACCGAACATGCGACCTCGGCGTGCTCCGCGGGCCGGAAGGGGCGGCAGGCCCGAAGCGTCGAGCCGCGAGCCCGCGTGCTTGTGCTGCTCAGTGCTGAGCAGTCAGCGGCGGGCTCTCGCTTCTCGAGCGTGACCTCAGGCTGTTCGTCGGCCACCCCGGCGTCGCTCAGCGGCCGCATCTGCTCGAACTCATCGCATAGCAGACGGCTCAATTCACCCTCGTCAAACTTAACGCCGCAGCCACCCCTCCTGGCACCGCCGAATTCCTCCTACGATCGACCGCAACGATGATGATCCCCGCCTCGGGCGCGCGCAAGAGCGATCGACCAGTTCCGTCCTAACGCCGAGACACCTGCCCGAACGCGACCCCCCTCATGCCGCGACTCGAACTCCACCGCACGAGCTTATGACCGAAACCTCAACCTAAATCGTGGCAGGTGCACTGCCCCGATTCTCGGACCGCACCGCCGCGCAAGCTGGCCCGGGTACCCTGTGCCACGAGCCCACGGTGTGAAGGTCGCTCCTACGTTCCCTTGACGAGCCCGACGACGTGGCCCTCAGGATCGGCGAAATGAGCGATTGTGGGTCCGCCGGGCACATCCATCGGCTCGCTTACGGTGCTGCCACCGAGCGACCTGATCTTCTCGAGCGCCGCTGCAGGATCGTCGACCTGGACGTAGAACATCACGTGCCCGGCGCCGCCGTCGGGCGAGGCACCGATGCCGCCAGGGATGTCTCGCTCGCCGCCCGTGTTGGCGCGGGCATCCGCTGACCGCGCCGGCGTGGCTGTCTGTTGTCCGGATGCAATCGTCGCGCCGTGCCCGTCATGGGCCCCAAGTCACTGTCGGTTTGCGAGCGGAGCAGCCGCCTCGCGGGATCGCTGCGTCGCCCTCGTGGGGACCGGGAGCAGCCGGCGTCGAACCTTGCGGCTGACGGTGCTTTGATGACGCACCGGCCCGATCGGCCGTTTGCTCGGGCAGCCTGCGAACGTCAAGCTGCTTCTCGGGGGCGTTTGTCTCCGAGAGCCAACAGCCGATCGAGGCTATTCGCGGGCGAGCATGGCGGCGGCTTCGCGTTCGAGGTCGATGTATGGCTCGCCGCTGACGTCGACGGCGACGCGGTTGATGGTGCCGCCGGTGAACTCGTGCGGGTGGGGGCCTGGGTAGTCGTCGGTGACCGGCTCGCCACCGTCACGTCCCACGCAGAGGCCCTCGCCGGCGATCGAGAATTTGCCGGGCTGGGTCTTGATTCGCTCCTCGCCGACCTTCGTCTCGCCGTGGTAGAGGGAAAGCATCCCGGTTGAGACGCCGGGTGGGTCCTCGCCGTCCTTGACGAAGTTGGCGGCCAGGATCAGGTCGTTGCCGACCGGTACGTCTTCGCTGCCGACGATCTTCTGCTCGAAGTGGCCGACCCAGTTGTAGGCGTAGTGCAGGCGGTTGTTCTTGATGTAGAGCGCGTGGCCGCCGAAGCGCGAGCCGTGGGCGAACAGGACGCCCTCGGCGCCCAGGGCGGGGATGTCGACGAGCGCTCCGATCCCGTAGGAGCGGTTGCGGATGTTGACCGCCTGTGACTCCGGGACCTCCGCCAGGTCTGGGTAGTAGACGTAGCGGTTGCGGGCGGGGCTTAGAAGCGGACGTGGGGTCGTGAGGATTTCGATGGCTGAGCGGTCATCGAGCGGGAACGCTCCGTTGCGACCGGCTTCGGCGTACCACAGGTTGATCATCTCGTTGAGCCGTTCGGGTTCCTGATCGGCGAGGTTGTGCAGCTCGGCGCGGTCGACGTCGGTGTGGTAGAGCTCCCACGTGTCGCTGCCGAAGTGGCTCCAGCCGCTGATCGTTGGGTGGGTGGTGACGGCCTTCCAGCCGTCGTGCCAGATCGCCCGTGAGCCGAGCATCGAGTAGAACTGCGTCGCTCGGGCGGTCGGCATCGTCCCCTGGTCGAAGCTGTAGCGCATGCTGACGCCGTCGAAGCCGCTCTGGACGTGACCGCCGATCGTCTCCGGCGGCTCGACGCCCAGACAATCAAGGATCGTCGGGACGAGATCAATCGCGTGGTGGTACTGCCCGCGCATCTCACCCTTCGCGGTGATTCCGTTGGGCCACGAGATGATGCACGGGTCACTTGTGCCGCCGTTGAACTCGTAGCGCTTCCACATCTTGAACGGCGTGTTGAACGCCATCGCCCACCCGTTGGGATAGTGGTTGTAGGTCTTCGTGCCGCCGAGCTCGCCGAGCAGCGCGAGGTTCTGCTCCATCGAGTCCGGGATGCCGTTCGTGATGTTGTTCTCGT
>VAWT01000130.1 GCA_005883415.1 Actinomycetota bacterium
TCTGGGCGTTAGCGATTTCGGCCGGCCCATCCAAGATCTCGAGCTGTCCTACCGTCCCGTTGAGCTGCGTTCGCACCTCGACACGCTCTCCAAGGAGCTGCGGCCGATCGAGATCAAGTCGGTGCGCACCGGTGCGGCAGACCGCGAACGGGTGGTCGATGTGCGTCTCATACCGCTCCGCTCTGACCGCGGCTTGATGGGCACCAGCATCTCCTACCTCGACGTGACCGAAGCCCGCAAGCTGCAGGACGAGGTGACGAGGTCGAAGCGCGAGCTCGAGCACGCCTATGAGGAGCTTCAGACCACGGTCGAGGAGCTGGAGACGACTAACGAGGAGCTGCAGTCGACCAACGAGGAGCTGGAGACGACTAACGAGGAGCTCCAGTCGACAAACGAGGAGCTGGAGACGATGAATGAGGAGCTCCAGTCATCGAACGAGGAGCTGGAGACGATGAACGACGAGCTCCGCCACCGCACGGTCGAGATCGACGACATGAACACCATCCTGGAAACGATCCTGACGACCGTCGGGCTTGCCGTGGCGGTGGTCGACCCAGAGCAGCGGATCCAGATCTGGAACGGTCAGGCGCGCGAGCTGTGGGGGCTGACGGCGGAGGAGGTCGAGGATCAGCATCTGCTGTCGCTGGACATCGGCCTGCCGCTCGAGAACCTCAAAAATCAGCTTCGCGCGACTTTGTCCGGACGCTCGGAGCGCGAGGAGTCGGTCCTAGAAGCCACCAACAGGCGAGGCAAGCCATTTCAATGTCGGGTCAGGCTGCTGCCGCTGGGAAGCGATGGCGACGGTGTCGTCTCGGGCGCAATCATGATGATGGAGCTTGCCGGCGAGTGAGCGCCTCGCGGGCGATCCTCTGCCGCGACTGAGCCACGCGCTCGCGCACCCGCTGTGAGCGCGTCATGAACTCCTTGAAGTGCTCCGCGTTGTAGCTGTGCTGCTCATGCAGCCGCTCCAGGCTTGCCTGCAGGACCTCCAACCCCGATCCGATCTCTTCCTGCTCTTCCGCCTCCGCCGCCCAGCCGGAAGCAGTGTCCTCCAGCAGGGCCGGCGCCCCGGCCCGCTCCTGGGCGACAGAGGGCTCGGGCGGGCCCTCGAGCAACAGCCAACCGTCGCTCTGGCGCACGATCGCGCCACGCTCAGTGAGCTCGCGCAGCGCCAACGTCACGGTCGGCCGGCGGGCTCCGATCATGCCGCCGAGGGCGTCATGGGTCAACGCCAGCGGCAGCCGCGTGCCATGGGCGGTGGTGGTCCCCCAGGACTCCGCCAGCAGCCACATCAGCGCCAGCAGGCGCTGGTCGACCCGTGGCAGCTGGCAGATCGCGAGCTGAATCCCGAGTCGTTCGCCCTGCTCTGCCACCTGCACGTGCAGCCCAGCTACGATCCGCGGCCAGCGCCGGGCCGCCAGGAGGATCTCGTTGCCCAGCATCGCCAGCCGCGTGGGCACCGCGGCGTTGCAACGAGATTCGGCGAGCAGCGACGGGCCGTTGGCCGACAGCGACAGGAAGTCGCCCGGTCCGAGCAGCCGCAGGGTCGGCTGGTCAGCGACCTGAAGGCGTTCAAGGAGCATCCCTTGGAGGATGAAGGCTGCGAACGCGTTGGCCTCGCCCAGCAGCGCCCCGACGTCAAGCGCACCCCGGCCCACCTCGCGCACCGGGAGAGACAAGCCCTCTGCCTCGGCCCACTCTTGGGCTGTCAGGAAGCGACCGACGTCGGGTTCGACGGCGAGCAGGCGCACTGTGGAATGGGCAGCCACTGCTCAGATTTGGTCGTTTGGAACTTGTCCCTGGGTAGAGTCTAACCCCGATGCAAGCGGGGAAACCGGCAGATGAGGCTCGCGGCCGCGAACTGAGGGCGCTCGAACGCGAGGAACGCGCGCGCGCGCACCAGTCGGAGGCCGAGCGCCGCGCGGCCGAGGACGCGGATCCCGAGCACGCCAAGGTGCATAAGGATGAGGCGGCGACGCATGCCCGCGCCGCCAAGCTGCACGCAGAAGCCGCTAGGACGCAAGCCCGTCATCACCGGGAACATTCCGGCGAATAGCGACTCCCTGCTAGAGGGGCCGGGAGCGGACGGCCAAGGCTGACTGCATAGAAGCCTGCCTTGTCCGCCCGCTCATGACCAGGACAGAGCAGGAGCAGGTTTACCACCGCCGCAGCCGCCGTGGGGACGGGCGGTTGGAATCCAACTAACGACCTGCACGGGACCCGCTGGCGGATCTGCGCGAGCGAGTTGTAGAACCGGAGCTGCTTCGGGAGCGGGTGGTCGTCCCCGAGCGGGACCGGGACCGACCGGACGTCCCCGAGCGGCTGGCCGAGCGGCCACCTGTCCCCGACCGGCGGGCACTCGTGCCGCTACGGCGACGGCGGGAGCGGGTCGTGGCCGCGGCGCGCTGGTCGCGTGGGATCTCGGCTCGCACGACGTCCTTGACCAGGCGGCCCAACTCGGCGTTTAGGAACTTTGCCATTCGCTCCTCATCTCGCCGGATGGTCTTTGCCAGCTGCGCGGTCTCCCGATCCCCGACCTCGTTGGCGAACGCCTCCAGACGGTTATACAGCGCGATCTCAACGTGCTCCTCGCGAAGCTCCTCCTGGGCGTTTCGCAAGTGCGTCTCGGCCTGGTCGGTGATCACCGCGCGAGCCGCTCCGAGTTGGCCCTTTGCCGCGGCGACTGCCTTGCCTGCGACCTCGCCCACGGCACCCGGCACCCCGGGGACGGATGGTCCGCTGGCGTTGCCCCCGAGCTTCTTGATTCGGGATGCCACCTGGCGCTTGTGATCGCGTGTCTCCTTGAGGTGCTGCTGAAGGCGCCTCTTGTAGGACTGCTTCTGGGTGAGCGTGATGTGTGCAGTGAGATCAGCCTCCAGCTCCGCCTCCTTGGCGTAGGCCTCGTTCAGCCACTGCACGAGCTTTGTGTCACGTTCGTTCATGTCGGCCATCGATCCTCCTGGTCGTCGTGATCCCGTCCGTCCTACCCGCA
>VAWT01000294.1 GCA_005883415.1 Actinomycetota bacterium
CGGTAGTTCTGCTCCAGCCGCACGACGTGGGCGTCGGGGTAGTAGTCCTCGAAGTCGAGGATGTTGCGGATGTCAGCCCCCCGGAAGCCGTAGATCGAGTTGTGGGTGACGATCCCGTTGGCGACGAAGTTGTGGGTGCTCTCGATATCGAGGTCGTAGACGGGCCGGTCCAGCTCGACCGGCTCAACCGACTCGACAACGTCGTAGCCGCCCGAGCCGTCGAGCATGACCGTTCCGGGTCGCACGGCGGCTGCTTGCGTGAAGGGGAGCTCCGCTCCGTCGGGGCCGAGACGCGCTGACGGGTAAATCACGGCTTCATCGACCGCGCCCGCGATAAGTCCTACCGCGGCCATGTCCCTGGACAAGACGCCAACGCCGCCGACCGAGGCCTGGTGAACTGGAACCCCACCAGGTTCACCGACGCAAAGCATGACGTCGACTCGGCCGTGGGATGGAACTGTCGCCTGGCGCCAGTTTCGTCCAACAACCCCCGCAAAATGCACGTGCTCAGGGGTGCTCACAAGCCGCCGGCCGAAGCGCAAGGTGATAGCGATGCCCTCGCGCCGCTCAGAACGATGAACGCGCAGAACCCTCGCCGGGCGGAAGTCTCCGCTGCCGTAGCCCGAAAGCACCGAGTCGCCGACCCCAACCTCCTGGATCGGCCGCTGACTGCGGTCCGCCATCGTCACCAGCGTCCCCTCGATCAGGCACTGCGCGTCATCCCCCACCACCATCAGATTCCGCCGCTCCTTGGTCAGCAGCTGAAGCCAGCGATACTGGGCGTGGTTGGTGTCCTGGTACTCGTCGACCAAGACGTGGCGGAAGCCGAGGGCATAGATGTCCTGCACCTCCTGGAAGAGCTCGAGCAGGTTCACGGCCCGGAACAGCAGGTCGTCGAAGTCCATGGCGTTCATGCGGTGAAGCTCGCGCTCGTACTGGCGGTAGACATCGGCGACTGTCTGCTCGAAAAACGATCCGACCATGCGGCCGTAGGCGTCCGCGTCGCGAAGCTTGTTCTTGGCGTCGGAGATCTGAGCCTGGACGGCGGCGGGAGTGAACCGCTTGGGGTCAAACCCCAGATCGTCTAGGCAGCGCTTGATCAGCCGCCGGGAGTCAGCCTGGTCGTAGATCGAGAACCGGCGGGTGTAGCCGAGCCGTTCCGCGTGGGCGCGGAGCATGCGGGCGCAGGCGGCGTGAAAGGTCATCACCCACATGGCCCGGATCCTGCGGCCGACCAGGTACGCCGCCCGGTCGCGCATCTCCTGGGCCGCCTTGTTCGTGAACGTGATCGCCAGGATCTCGTTCGCCTGCGCCGCCCCGGACGCCAGGAGGTACGCGATTCGATGGGTCAGGACCCGCGTCTTGCCCGACCCGGCGCCGGCCAGAATCAAGAGTGGGCCTTCCCCATAGGTGACCGCCTCGCGCTGGGGCCCGTTGAGGCCCGCCAGCAGGTGGTCGATCGTCGTGGTGTCAGGCATCTCCTCGATCTCAACGGTAGCGGCGGGACTGGTCGGTCATCCTTGGCACATGGACGTCTTGAGCCCTGTGCGCGACGCCTGTGCGCATGTCGCGGAGTCGGCCCGCCACGTGCGAATCGAGCATCCCGCGATTTCAGCCTATGCGGCCGGCCTGCGACTTGACGCGGCGGCCGCGCCGCCAGATCCGGCCGCCCACCTGATCGAAGGCTCGCGCGAAGAACTCTCGGCCTTCTGGCTCACTCTCGACGCGATCAACTTCGGCTCCGGATGGTTCCCGACGCTCGAAAAACGGCCGGGACGCTCGGGCTACTTCACGGTGGCGGTTGGGGTGCGAGAGCGGTTTCACGCGGATGGCCCGTGGAGCGCGGAGGAGCTGTCGGCGCTCGATCCGGCCGACCTTGCCGCGACCCTGGGCCAGGACCCGAGCCACGAGCTGATGCGCCTTTACGCCGGCTCGCTCAATGACCTCGGCCGCCACATTCGCCATGACTACGGCGGGGAGTTCACAGGACCGGCGGACTCCGCTGGTCCCTCCGCCGTGGCGTTCGTGCAGCGGCTGGCCGGCTGGGAGTGCTTCGCCGACAGCTCTTCCTACAACGGCCTCGAGGTGCCGTTTCTCAAGCGGGCCCAGATCGCCGCCGCCGACCTCGACGCGATCGGCGTTGTCGATTTCCGGGACCTCGAGCGCCTGACCATGTTCGCCGACAACCTCGTCCCCCACGTGCTGCGCCTGGACGGGATCCTCCGGTTTGACCCCGGTCTGATCGAACGGATCGAGCGCGGCGAGCTGATCGACCACGGCTCGCATGAGGAGGTCGAGGTCAGGGCCTGCGCTGTTCACGCCGTCGAGCTGATCGTCGCCCAGCGACCGGGGAGTCGTGCTGTCGATGTAGACCGGCTGCTCTGGTACCGGGGCCAGCAACCGCGCTACAAGGCCTCACCGCGCCACCGCTGTCGGTGCACGGCGTACTGATTAGCTCACACGAGGCTCGGGGCCGTGGCCCCCTCCGGCCCCGACGCGAGCCCTGACGATCTCCGCCGCAGCTTCCTCCCCGACCAGCCGCTCGGCGCGGATGGTGCCGCTGGCGTGGAGATCCAGGGCGGGAAATTGCCCGCTCCTCGCCAGTCCCGGATCTAGCGCGATCACAGTCGTCTCGCCGCCCAGCGGCTTGGTCACGGTTGCGATCACCGTCACCGAGCCGCCGTCGACGATCTTCCGCGCTGCGGCCAGCGCCCGGCCCGCAGCGTGGGGGTGCAGGCCGTCGAGCGTGTCGAGCAGCACGACCGCGTCGGAGCCCCGGGAGGCCAGCCGCCGCGCCTGGTCGATCACGCTCGCCACCGCCTGGTCCTGGACATCCGCGGAGTCGGCCAGCGTGAGCGCCTGCGCCGGCTCGACGGAGCCGCCGCTCCACTCGGACACCTCCTCCGGGCGGACGCCGACCAGCAAGAGCAGCAATCTGAGATCGCCGCGCTTTGACAACGCCTCCGTCAGCCGGCGAAGGATCTCCGTCTTTCCTGTGCGCGCCGGCCCGACGATGGCCACGCGCGACCCCTTGCCGATCGGGCTGAGCGATTCGATCGCCTTGATCGTCGGGTCGTCGGCGTCGAACTCGAAGCGCTGGTGCGGGAACTCGGCCGGAAGGTCGTCGAAGCGGGCGCGGTCGGACACCTCCGCCGCCGGCTCGCCGTTGATGGTGTCGATCCGGACCAGCGACGCGAACCGCTCGGATCGGCGTGGAGCGCGCTTCGGTCCCGAGATCCGATCGCCAGGGATCAGCTCGCAGCGTTTGACCTGCGCCGCGGAGACGTAGACGTCGTCGTCTGACTGTTCCGGCGGGTTTACGCGTACGAAACCCGAGCCGTTTTGAAGGAGTTCCACTTCCCCTTCGACGACCGCTCCCGCTTCCTGCTCCTCTGGCTCTGGCGGAGTCGGTTCTTCCTCACGCTCGGCATTGGCACTGCCACCGCGTGCGCGGCCGCCGCGCCGGCCCCGACGGCGTCGCGTGCGCGAGGCGGCCGGTTCGTCTTCGGCGTCCTCCGGCTCGGCCTGGGTCTCGTCGGCGCCGCCCTCCTGTCGCTCGAGGATCGCGTCGATCAGCTGTTCCTTGCGCAGGCGGCGGTAGCCGTCTATCGAGAGCTCGGACGCGATCGCGTGCAAATCAGCAAGCGGGCTGTCCTCGAGCGCGGTTCGGTCGATCACAGTCATCTGTCCTCCCTTTTCTTACGGTTAGCTCCGGTCGCGTTGACGGACAGCGACCGGCGGTCGTTGGCGGTCCTCAATCTACCGCGAGACTGCGCTGACCCCAGCCGTCAGCGCCCCCAGCCAGCTGGGGTTGGTGGTCGCGCCCGACAGGACGCCCCACGCGCCGATCTCCTCGACCTCCGCGACGGAGCCCGTGTCGATGAACAACCTCATCGAGGCGGATGATCTCATCCGCCCCGGCGGCAAAGGCGGCTACTCCGAGTCCTGCTCCCACCGGATCGCGTCTGCAACCCGGAGCTCGGAATCGAGCTCGAAAGCGCTGGACAGCGCCGCGTCGACGGCCAGAAAATCGGCCACGTCGCCCACATCGTGGACGCGCAGAACGTGGACGCCCGCCGCGACGCCGTGCGCGACGGCGGCCAGTGTCCCGGGCCCGGGGTCGAGCATCAGCTGCTCGAACGCGACCCCACGCTCGCCCGCCAGCGCGATCCGCTCCCGCAGGAACTCCTCGACGTCGTCGGCGATCCGGCCGTCGAGAGAGGGGTCAAGCAGCTTCTGCTTCGGGGCCGCGCGCGTATGCATCAGGATCAGCCCGGCGCCCGTCTCGGCGCAGACGTCCGCGAGCAACGGGTCACGCAGGCCGCTTATGTCGTTGACGATCGAGGCGCCGGCGGCGATCGCCGCTCGCGCCACCTCCGGCTTGTACGTGTCCACCGACACCGGGACCCCCAGGTCGCCGGACACCCTCTCGACCAGCGGCACGACCCGTTCGATCTCCTCAGCGGGCCTGACTGGCGGTCTGTTCGTCACCCCCGACTCACCGCCGATGTCGATGAGCTCGGCGCCGGCATCGATCAGCGATCGCGCCAGCTCGACCCGCTCCTCGAGCGTGGGATGAAGTCCGGCATCCGAGAACGAGTCCGGAGTGGCGTTTACGACGCCCATCAGCTTGGGCCGGCCGCCGAGCTCGAGCGCCTGGCCGCGGAATCTGAACCGAAGCGGGGGGGCGATCATGACTCGACCCCTACGTTTATCCCCTCCTGGGCTGCCTCGACCCCGAACCGCTCCACCTCCTGCCCGATCGGCTGCCCGTCGGCGTCTGTCAGGCCGCCGGGTCCGCCACGCCGGCCTTGCGGCGCTCTTCGATCAGCTGCTTGATCCGGTTGACCGTGTCGTCCGACATCCGCCGGATCTCCCAGTGGGTGAGCTTCACCAGTCGCATGGGCGAGGTGGCGATCACGTCGGCGTTGCGCGGCTCGCGATCGAGTAGGCCCATCTCTCCGATCAGGTCGCCCTGCTTGAGCGAGGCGATCTTCTCGCCGTCCTTGATCACGTCGGCGCTGCCCTCCTCGATCGCGATCAGCTCGGTCGAGTAGTCGCCCTGCTTCATCAGGATCTGTCCCTCCGCCGCGCTGGTCTCGGTGGCGAACGCGGCGAGCCTGCGGGCCTCCTCGGGGCTGAGGTCGGAAAACAGGGGTATGGCGGTCAGCCGGTTGGGATCCATGTGAGGTCTCCTCCGCGGGGCATCCTGGCCCGCGTCTTGATTTGCTCGCTCGGCCTCCGGCCTCACTTAACCGTTCGCGCTTCGCGCGAACTCTATCTATAAGGCCTGCACCTCGGACGTGACCTCGCTCACGGACTCCTTTGCGTCCCCGAACAGCATCGAGGTCTTCTCCTCGTAGAACAGCGGATTGTCGATGCCGGCGAATCCCGAAGCCATTGATCGCTTGAGCACGATCACCGCCCCAGACCCATCCACCTCGAGGATCGGCATTCCGTAGATCGGCGAGCCGGGCTCGTTCTTGGCCGCCGGGTTGGTGACGTCGTTGGCGCCGATCACCAGTGTGACGTCGGTGTTCGGGAACTCGGGGTTGATCTCGTCCATCTCTCTCAGCAGGTCATACGGGACGTCGGCTTCCGCCAGCAGTACGTTCATGTGCCCCGGCATCCGGCCCGCCACCGGGTGGATCGCGAACTTCACCGTGACGCCCTTGCTCTCCAGCGCTTTTTCCAGCTCCCGGACCGCGTGCTGGGCCTGGGCCACCGCCATGCCGTAGCCGGGCGCGATCACCACCTGACGGGCGTATGAGAGTTGGATGGCGACGTCGGCCGGGGAGGTCGAGCGGACCGTGCCGTCCGTCCCGGCGGCTCCGCCGGCCGGCGCGGACACTTCCCCGCCGAACCCGCCGGCCACGATCGCCGGCACGGAGCGGTTCATGGCCTTGGCCATCAGGTTGGTCAGGATGGTGCCCGACGCGCCGACGATCATCCCGCCCACGATCAGCGCGGTGTTGTTGAGCGCGATCCCCGTGAGGGCGGCGGATACGCCCGTGAACGCGTTCAATAACGAAATTACGACCGGCATGTCGGCCCCACCGATCGGAAGCACGACCATGTTCCCCAGGATGGCCGCCGCGAGCAAGATGCCGAGGATGAACAGTGCCTGGGAATGGGTGCCGGCGGCCAGGACGATCGCGCTGGCGACGGCGACCAGGAACAGCGTCACGTTGAAGACCACCTGCACGGGAAGCCTGATCGGCCGTCCCGGCAGGATCCCCTGGAGCTTTCCGAACGCGATGTTGGAGCCCCAGAAGGAGATCGAGCCGATGATCGCGGCCAGCAGCGAGGGGATCTCGGACTTCAGCGCCCAGTTGCTGCCCCCGGTCAGGAAGTGGTGGCGGTACTCGACCCAGGCGATTATCGCCACCGCGCCGCCGCCGACGCCGTTGAACAGCGCCACCATCTGCGGCATCGCCGTCATGTGCACCCTTCGGGCGGCCGGGATCCCGACCGCCGTCCCGAGCACCAGCCCCAGCGCGATCAGCCAGGGCGTACTCGAGCCGTCGAACACGTGCGGTTGGATGAGCGTCGAGATGATCGCCACCGCCATCCCCGTCGCGGCGATCAGGTTGCCGCGAACCGCCGTGCGTGGGCCGGTCAAGCCGCTCATCCCGTAGATGAACAGGGAGAAGGCGACGATGTACAGCCCGTCGGTGACGTTGCTTGAGACCGCGGCGGTGACCAACATCTAGGAAGAGCCGCCCGCTTCCTCTGCTTCGTCCTCCCCCGCCTTCGGCGGGTCCTTGCGCTTGAACATCCCAAGCATCCGGTCAGTGACGAGGAAGCCACCGACGATGTTGATCGTCCCGAACGTAATAGCGATCACCAACAGCACGTGCTCGAGCACCCCCTGTGCCTCGTGCATCAGCAGAAGGCCGCCGAGCAGCACGATCCCGTGAATCGCGTTGGTGCCCGACATCAGAGGCGTGTGCAGGGTGTTCGGCACCTTCGAGATCACCTCGAAGCCAACGAACGCAGCCAGCACAAGAATTGCAATCTCGGTGATGGTGTTCACGCCGTCGCCGCTCCCTCTGAGGCCGCCTGCTTGGCCCGTTCGTTGACGATCTCCCCGTCCCGGGTGATACAGGCGCCGGCAATGATCTCGTCCTCGAAGTCGAGCTTCAGCCTGCCGCCTTCGATCATCAGCCCCAGCAGCGCCTCGATGTTGCGCGCGTAGAGCTGCGATGCGTGCTCGGCCATCGTGCTCGGGACGTTCAGCGGGGCCAGGATCTTCACGTCGTAGCGCACCACCTCCTGGCCGGGCTCCGAGAGCTCGCAGTTCCCCCCGGCCTCCCCGGCCAGGTCGACGATCACCGACCCGGGCTTCATCTTCTGGACCGCCTCCTCGGTCACCAAGGTCGGCGCCCGGCGGCCGGGAACGAGAGCGGTGGTGATCACCACGTCGACCTTGCCGATGGCCTCGGTCAGCGCCTCCTGTTGCTCGGCACGCTCCTCCTCAGTCAGCTCGCGCGCGTAGCCGCCCTCGCCCGAGGCCTCGGGCCCCAGGTCGAGCCACGTCGCGCCGAGCGAGCGCACCTGGTCTGCGACCTCCGGGCGCACGTCGAAGCCCTGCACCTGGGCGCCGAGCCGCCGCGCGGTGGCGATGGCCTGCAGCCCCGCCACCCCGACGCCCAGCACGAGCACGGTCGCCGGACGAATCGTGCCCGCGGCGGTCATCAGCATGGGGTAGAAACGACCGATCGCCTGGGCTCCGATCAGTGCCGCTCGGTATCCGGCCACGTTCGACTGGCTGGAGAGGGCATCCATCGATTGGGCCCTGCTGATCCGAGGAACGGACTCGAGCGCGAACGTGGTCGCGCCCGTCTGCGCCAGCGCGCGGACGCCCTCGCCGTTGGTGAGCGGCTGGAGGAAACCGATCAGGACGCTCTCTCCCTTGAGGCATTGGGTCTCCTCGGCGCTCGGTGGCGCCACCTTGACGACCACGTCGGCCCCCCACACGTCGTCTTGGAGTTTTGCCCCCGCTTCCTCGTACTGGCTGTCGGGGATCAGGGCGTCGGCGCCCGCATCGCGCTCTACCAGGATCTCGACCGGCTCGGCGTTGTCCTCCGCGCCGCCCGAGGTCATCTTTTTGATGATCTCGGGAACGAGAGCTACGCGCCGTTCGCCCTCCGCGGTCTCCTTTGGGACCCCGATCTGCATGACGGCGCGAGAGGCTACCCGACCGGAGCCAACGCGACCGCCTCGGCCACGCCAAGGTCGACCGCCAGCCGGCGCAGCGCCGAGTTGCCTGCTGGGCTGCCAGAGGCACGCTTGCCGTGCTTGGCGGTCGGGGCCCGCGCGGACGCATGGACCGCGCTGGCCTGATGCGCGGTCGGTGCAGCGCTCTGTAAGGCGACCGGGGACAGCGGCAGCGGCTTGCCCGCCAGCGCCATCGCCGCCTGGGCCGTCACCCAAACCGGCGTCTGATCGGATCCCGACGAGTAGCGCACGTGGCCGTCCGGGGCCGTCAGCGAGCGCAGATAGCCGAGCGGGCGACCGAGCGAGCCGAAGCTGACTCCGGCTGAGAGCAGACCTTGAATAGCCCAAGCGGTGGACTGAGCATTGGACGGACCCCCGGGCTGGCTCGGGAAGCCGCCATCGGAGTTCTCCTGGGAGTCGATGAACCGCACCGCGCGCGCATTCGCGCCACCGCCTTGGCCGGAGAGCGCCTCCAGCGCCGCACCGGTGTCGTCCACGTCGCTTCCGGCCCCCTTGGTGGCGAAGCTAAAGCCACCGTCTGAGTCCTGCTGTCTGAGCAGCCAGGCCATGGTGTTGGTGGGCGGCGCCGCTCCCGCGGAGCGAAGCGCCAGGACCGCAAACGAGGTGAGGTTGACCTGACCCGACACGGACCCGTTGGCGCCGATGCGGCCCTGGAGCGTCGAGACGAGTCCGCCGGCGGGCAGTCCTGCCGCCCGCAGCACGAGGATCGTGCGCTCTACCGACCCTGAGTCGGTCTGGGAGCTCTCGCCGCCGGAGATGTAGTCGCTGAGGCTTGCACCACCGTGGCGGACGCTTTGGGGGTTGTAGCCCTCGGATGCCAGCCCGAGTGCCGCCCAGCCCGAGTAGAGCTGCGAGGACGGGCTCCCGGGCGCGGGGCCGAATCCGCCGTCGCTGTTCTGAGCGGACAGGAGATAACCGGCGGGGGTCGTCGCGCCGTACGCCGTACCGCCTCCTGCGCCGCCCATGCCTATTGGCTGGGCCAGCCAGGACGTGGAGGAGAGACCGGCGCCGACGAGCACGAGCACGATGGGCGCGATGAAACCGCGCGACGGCAGCCAGGTCACCTGAAGGCGGGCGGCGAAGCGGCCGATCGACCGGGCCAGCGCCGGCCCGAACGCCAGCGCGAACACAATGCACCCGGCGGCGTGCACAAAATCAAAACCAATCCCCTTGCCCACGTAAGCGCCGAGCGCTCCCAGGCTGTGGTCGCTGTAGGTGACCCAGTCGCCGACGTCCTGAAAGGCGGTGAACGCAAAGCCGACGACGCCGGCCACGACGGCCAGGAGCCACCGGTTGGCGCGGCGGCCGCAGACCCGGGCCAGCCCGGCGCCGAGAAGGCCCGTGACCCCCCAAGCGCCCATCTGCCAGGGCGTCCAGGGCCCCTGGCCGAAGAAGAAGTTCGAGCTGAAACCGGCCAGGGCCCCTACGACGAATCCGGGGGCGCCACCCAGCGCGTAGCCGGAGACCAGCACGATGTCCGTGGTGGGCTTGACGTTCGGCAGCGCCGCGAACGCGATCCGCCCGAGCGCCGCGAAAGCCGCCAGCGTGGCCACCAGGGCAACGATCCTGGCGTCCGGTCGCTTGCGCTCATACCAAGCAAATCCAGCTGCCATCCCCAGCGCCAGGATCGTGAATGCTCCCACCTGCCAGCTCACGCCACCACCTCCCGCGCGCGTAACCGATCAAGCGCTAGCTCCGGAGTGAGGGCGCCCGCGATCCTGGCGGTCTCGGTCGCGAAGTAGGTGCCGCCGCTCAGGACCTCCTCCACAGTGCCGTCCGCGATGATCCCGCCGTCTGCGAGCAGGATCACCCGCTGCGCGAAGGCGACCGCGAACTCTGGATCGTGGGTTGCTACGAGGACCGCCGAGCCCAGGTCCGTCAGCGTCCTCGCCAGCTCGCGCTTGGAGCGGCGGTCCATCCCCCGCGTCGGCTCGTCCAGGCAGACGACGGCCGCCGGATCCTGGGGCGCATCGAGCACCACCGCCAGCGCCAGCCGCTGGCGTTCTCCGCCCGAGAGATCGCGTGGATTGCGCTCGCCGAGCGCGGTGAGGCCTACGCCCGCGAGCGCGCCCGGTGAGGCTTCCTGGGAGACGGTCTCGTGCACCAGGTAGTCGCCTGGGTTCTGCAGTAGCAGCGCCACCCTCCCGGTGTGCTCGACGCGGCCCCGCGTTGGGCGCATCAGCCCCGCGGCGTGGCGCAGCAGCGTGGACTTGCCGGCGCCGTTTCGGCCCATCAGCGCCACCCGTTCTCCAGCGGCGATCGAGAAGTCGACGGAACGGAGCACCACCGGTCCGTTGCGTAGCTCGTGCCAGACGCGGCGGAAGCGGAGCGCGGCATCGACCGGCCGCCGCCGCGCTGGCTGTGCGCCAGGGTCTGGCGGCGAGTGCGCAGGCGGCTCGAGCCCGGCCTCGCGCAGCGCTGCCCGCGCGGCCTTGACTCCCGGCGCCGGTCGCAACCCGAGCCCCCGCAGCAACCGGGCCCCCGGCGTCTGGAGGTCGGCCGGCGCCCAGCGCAGGAACTCCTCGGGCGTCGCGTCGCAGACCACTCGGCCTGCGTCGAGCGCGATCACCCTGTCGGCGCCGGCCACGCAACGCTCGAGCCGATGCTCGGCCAGCACCACGGCCAGGTCGAGGTCTTCGTTCAGCCTGCGCAGCGCGCCCATCAGCTCGTCCCCGGCGACTGGGTCGAGCTGTGAGGTGGGCTCGTCGAGCAGCAAAAGCGAAGGCCTGCCGGCGAGCGCAGCGCCGAGCGCCACCCGCTGGAGCTCGCCGCCGGAGAGCTCGGCGGTCGAGCGATCGAGGAGGTGGGCGATTCCGAGTGCCAGCGCCGCCTCCTCAACCCCCCGCGCCACGGCCGCCGGCGGCTCGCCGCGGTTCTCGAGCCCGAAGGCGCGCAGCGCTGCCCGCGCGGCCTTGACTCCCGGCGCCGGTCGCAACCCGAGCCCCCGCAGCAACCGGGCCCCCGGCGTCTGGAGGTCGGCCGGCGCCCAGCGCAGGAACTCCTCGGGCGTCGCGTCGCAGACCACTCGGCCTGCGTCGAGCGCGATCACCCTGTCGGCGCCGGCCACGCAACGCTCGAGCCGATGCTCGGCCAGCACCACGGCCAGGTCGAGGTCTTCGTTCAGCCTGCGCAGCGCGCCCATCAGCTCGTCCCCGGCGACTGGGTCGAGCTGTGAGGTGGGCTCGTCGAGCAGCAAAAGCGAAGGCCTGCCGGCGAGCGCAGCGCCGAGCGCCACCCGCTGGAGCTCGCCGCCGGAGAGCTCGGCGGTCGAGCGATCGAGGAGGTGGGCGATTCCGAGTGCCAGCGCCGCCTCCTCAACCCCCCGCGCCACGGCCGCCGGCGGCTCGCCGCGGTTCTCGAGCCCGAAGGCCAGTTCCGCCCTGACGGTGCCCATCACCACCTGCGTCTCGGGGTCCTGAAACAGGCTCCCGACGGACTCGGCTAGCTGGCCGGGCCCATGCACCCGGGTATCCATCCCCGCCGCGAGCACCCGTCCCGACATCGTCCCCCCGTGGAAATGGGGGACGAGCCCGTTGGCGGCCCGCAGGACACTGGACTTCCCGGATCCCGTGTCGCCGACCAACACCACCAGCTCTCCCGGTTCGATCTCGAGAGAGACGCGGTCGAGAGCCGGAGTGGCGGCTCCCGCGTAGTGGTAGGTGACTTCCTGGAGCGCGAGCACGCTCACCGCTCGATCCCCCGGCGGTCGGCGAATGGAAGCAGTGCCACGGCCACGAGAGCCGCGGCGAGGCCCAGTGTCCCGGCGTCCGTGCCCACATGGAGCGAGGGATAGGCCTTCAGCGGCGCCAGATTCAGGACGCGAGCGCAGAGCGCCAGCGTGGCGATCGCCGCCGCCGAGGCCGCGAACTCGAAGTCGTGAAGGGAATAGGGCCTGCGCGTGCGCGGCGGCCGCCGAGCCACGCCGTATCCCCGGACCTCGAGCGCCGCCGCGACGTCGAGGGCCCTGTCGAGCATGCCGGTGGTCGCCACCCGCATCAGCTGCACGCGGGTCGGCGGGCGCCCGGGTCGGCATCGCTGCGCATCGGCCAGCCTTCGTGCGTCCCGGGTCAGCACCGGGACCATCCGCGTCGCTAGGGTCGCGGTGAGGGCCGAGCGGAATGAGAACCGTCGAAACAGCTTCAACACCTCGTCGGGATCGACCGCCGTCGTGTAGAGCGCGCCGCACAGGATCAGCGCCGCCGCGCGCAGCCCGAGGACCGCGCCGTACGCGGTCGCCTCGAGCGTGATGTCGGTGTGACCGAGGACCGGCAGCTGCCCCAGGCGAACGATCACCGTCAGACCGTCGCGCGTGACGAGCGCGTTGATGACCGCGATGGCCACCGCCAGCGGCACGGCGAACAGCGCCGCGCGCCGCAGCTCGCGACCGACGCCGGCGGCGACTCCCGCCAGGGCGATCCCCAAGGTCGTGGCGCCGAGGGCGATCGGGTTGGACAGGGCTCAGGGGAAGGGGAAGTCGCGCCGGGCCGTGGACGGCGAGCGCGAAGCGGTGCACGAGGCTTGCCGGCGTCAGCGACGTGGCGGCCGCCGCCACACCGGCGGGGTCCGTGCCTGTGATGAGCCAGGTGGGTTGCGAGTTCTGGGCGCTGGCCGCGATCAGCCCCGAACCGGCGGCGAGCGTACGCGCCACGTGGCCGTGAGGGTCAAGCAACTGAAGCGAGCTCCCGCGGGGTCCCGCGAACTTGGCGTAGATGCCGCTCGAGGACGGCCCGCGTTCGATCAGCGCCGCGGCGAACGAGCGTTGGATGTCGCCCCAGGTGCCGACGAGAACCGCCAGGCTGTCGGTTCCTGATCCAGTTCCGAGCACTTGGCTCGCGGTCGGGACGCCGACGGCGCGGAGTGCCGCGGCTACACGGTCGCATGCGGATTTCACGTCCGAGGCGCACTCCAGTGTGGTCGGTAGGCGCTTGCCTCCGACTCCGTGGACGAAGGGCTCCGGAAACGAGCCGACCACCGCCGGTATCGATTCGGTGGCGCTCCAGTCGTGCAGGTCCCACCAGATCCGATCGCCGCGATGCACGGCCGTTTGGGCCGCTCCCACCGAGGCCTCGACGCCGTTGACGTAGTAGAACCAATCGCGCCGGTTGGAGGTCCCCGACAGGCCGTTTACCGACTCCACGAAGCCGCCGCCGTAGCGGGTGGTTACTCGCGAGGACCGCTGGAGCATCCGCATCACGGTCTCCGAGCCGGTCACGCGTTGCTGGGTGACCGACAGGACCGGACGGGTGCCGAACTCGCGCGTGACCGTGAGGCTGACGTCCGAAGTGCCACGCCCGGCGCCCAGGCCACAGCCGGAGGCGATCGCCGCCGCCAGCGCGGCGGCGATCGTCATCCCGATGGCGCGCGGCCGCACCACTCAAGACCGGCTAGGAGACAGTCACCCGCGCGAACACGGAGCGGATGAAGGGCCTCTTGGTCGCTCGCAGGAACAGCGTTCCCTTGTTGTGGGCGGTGATCGTGGCCGAACCCTGGCCGTTCGTCACCGCGCCGCCGACGCGGGCGCCTGCCACCGGCTTGGCCAGCCCCTTCGCCGGCAGGTACGTCACCTTGACCGTGAACGCGTGGCCAGCAGTCACGTTTGTCGGTGTGCGCAGCAGTAGGGCGTTGTCTGGCGCCGTGTCGGAGATCGCCCCGAACAGCAGCTTGTCGCCCTTGTGGAGCTTGAGCGCACAGGCTCCGAGCTGTGCGAACCGGTTGTTGATCCAGATGCCCCAGAAGTACTTCGACGTGAACGAATGCTTCTCGCCGAGGATCGAGAGCACCTCGACGCCCAGCCCGGAGCTGAACGTGCCGCCCCATCTGCTCTTGGTGGCCACGTCGAGGGCCCCGGCTGCACTCGTCGCCGGGCACTGCCCGACCGGGGTCCCGCCCTTGGTGATCGAGCCG
Source organism: Actinomycetota bacterium (assembly GCA_005883415.1). Taxonomy (GTDB): domain Bacteria; phylum Actinomycetota; class Thermoleophilia; order Solirubrobacterales; family Solirubrobacteraceae; genus Palsa-465. Next base: position 14,146 of record VAWT01000294.1, read on the forward strand.
CCGTGGGTCCTGATCGTCTTAGGCGAAAGCAGCGTCCGGTTAACCCCTTCCACGCGCACGGACACGGTCGTGCCGACCGTGGCGGCGCCGGCTGGTGCCGTGACGATTGCGGCGCAAGCCGCGAGCGAGGCCACAGCGCCGCCGATAGCGAGGAACGTCTTCTGATTCATGAGAGCCACCCCTTTCCGCGAGGGCTTTCGGCGTTTTGGTCGATGGCTGGTCTCCTGGCTGACGGGCCTACCTGCCGCGCCTTCCCGGTCGACTCGTGGTCATCCAGTGGCATTGAGTGCGGCTGGCGTCCCCGATCACAGTGGCGGGTCCGCGCTGGATTCTCACCGGCTTCTCATCACCACCGACCGTTGAACCGGCGGGATGCTATCGCGGGTTCTCGCGGTGGCGTAGCGTTGTGGTCATGACAGTCAACCTAACCCGCATTTACACCCGCCTCGGGGACGGGGGCGAGACCCATCTGGGCGACATGAGCCGGGTGGCGAAGACGCATCCGCGGATCGAGGCCTACGGCACCGTCGACGAGCTGACCGCCCAGGTCGGACTGGCGCTGACGATCGATGACCTTCCCCAGGAGTACGCGGACTGGCTGCGCCGCGTCCAGAACGACCTGTTCGATGTGGGCGCCGACATCTCCGCCCCCGAGGATCCGGAAAGAGAGCGGCTGCGGGTCCTGCCCGAGCAGGTGACGTGGCTGGAGGAGCGCTGCGATGAGGTCAACGCCACGCTGCAGCCGCTCAAGTCGTTCGTCATGCCGGGCGGGACGCGGGCGGCCGCTCAGCTGCACGTGTGCCGGACGGTCTGCCGGCGGGCCGAGCGCCGGGCGATCGCCGCCGGCGAGGAGCTGAACCCCGAGGTGGTGCGCTACCTGAACCGGCTGTCTGACCTGCTGTTCATCCTCAGTCGCGGTGCAAATCGCGGCGAGGAGCCGCTCTGGGAGCCAGGAAAGTACCGGTAGGTTGGCGACGGTCGAGCTTCACGCCGACGACCTGGGCTCCAATTAGGCGGCGCTAGGCGGAGTCGCGCTCTCCGCGCTCGATGGCCCCGGGATCGTCGGCCGCCGGAGGCTGATTGGGCGGGCGAACCTGTT
>VAWT01000131.1 GCA_005883415.1 Actinomycetota bacterium
ATGTGAAGTACGACTACTGCTCCCGGGCGGGCACGCTCCACGATCAGATCGTGGCGTTCACCCAGATGCGCGATGCGCTGAGGGCTACGCGGCGGCCAATCGTCTACAGCATCAACCCCAACAGCTTCCACGTGGCCACCGGCGCGTCGTACGACTGGTTGCGGATCGCAAATCTCGTTCGCATCAGCCGGGACCTCGCTCCGCTCTGGGACACCGGCAGCTTCGACAACTGGTATCTGGGTATCGCCAACGCGATCGCGATCGACTCCCGACTCGCCGGCCGGGCCCGCCCCGGTCACTGGAACGATCCCGACGAATTGGTCGTTGACGTCCAAGAGGTTCGGTATGCGGGCACGGTGGGTGCAGGCCTCGTGGCACTCGTCGCGCCGCTCTTGGGTCGCTCGCGCGAAGTTCCGACTCTGGAGGAGATGCGCACGAACTTCGCCATGTGGGCGATGATGGCGGCGCCTCTGATCGCGGACTGTGACGTGCGCCGCATGCCCTTGGCCGAGTGGCACATCCTGCTCAACCGCCGGCTGATCGCGATTGATCAGGATCCGCTCGGGCGCCAGGGACACCCGGTCGGGCCCGACGGACGCGTGTGGGTCAAGCGACTCAGCCACCGAGCAGTAGCGGCGGCACTGTTCAACCCAACGGGGTCACCATCACGATCGCGACGAGCGCGCGGGACCTGGGTCTGGCGGCTAGCTCGAGATACTCGGTCCTGAACCTGTGGACCGGGAAGCGTTCTGCTACGCGCCGAGTGCTCCGCGCGAGAGTGCCAGCACATGGGGTCGCTGTCTTCCAGCTCGCCCCCGTGGCCCGGCATCGCCGTCATCGCTAGACGGCGCCGGGTGGACCACAAGCGCCAGCGTCAGGCCACGAGCGCCTCGTCGCGCAGCACCCGGCGCAGGATCTTCCCAGAGGGCGACTTCGGGATCTCGTCGATCAGCACAAGGTCGCTTAGCTGCTTGTGGGGCGCGACCTGCTCCGCGACAAATTGCATGACCGCCTGCGCGTCGAAGGCATCACAGGCCGAAACGACGAACGCCTTCGGCCGCTCGCCTGCTTGCTCGTCGGGGACTCCGACCACCGCACAGTCGGCGACATGCGGGTGGTTGATCAGAATTGCCTCGAGCTCAGCCGGCGCGACCTGAAAGCCCTTGTACTTGATCAACTCCTTGACCCGGTCGACGATGTAGAACCAACCGTCCTCGTCCGCCGTGGCGACGTCACCAGTGTGCAGCCAGCCATCTGGATCGATGGTGGCGGCGGTCGCCGCCGGGTTGTTCAAATAGCCAAGCATCACCTGGGGGCCGCGGATCAATACCTCACCAGGCTGGCCGGGCTCGACGTCCTCGCCGCTGTCGGGATCGACGAGTCGTGCCTCCGTCTCTGGGGCGAGCGGGCCGACGGAACCTAGCTTGACTGGTTGGCCGATCGGCGGGGCATGCGTGACGGGGCTGAGCTCGGTCATCCCGTAGCCCTGGCTCACCGGGCACCCGAGTCGCTTCGAGCAGGCCTCCTGCATTTCAGGCCCCAAAGGCGCGGCGCCCGAGAACACCAGCTTCAGCGCGGAGAGGTCGTGCTCATCGACCGCCGGGTGCTTGGCGAGCGCGAGCGCGATGGGCGGTACCACGTACGCGCGCGTCACCCGGTGGCGCTCCGACAGCTCCAGGTACTGATCCAGGTCGAACCGGGGCATCGTCACCAGGGTGGCCCCAGACCACAGCCCTAGCCCCATGATCACCGACAGCCCGTAGATGTGAAAGAACGGCAGCACCGCGACCAGCACGTCGTCGGGCGACAGCCCAATCAGAACGTCTGCCTGGAGCAGGTTGGCGACGAGGTTGTGGTGGCTGAGCATCACACCCTTCGGTAGGCCGGTCGTGCCGCTCGAGTACGGCAGGGACGCGACATCGCTTCGCGGATCGATCGCGGGTGCGGCCGGATGATCTGGATCGCCCAGCAGCTCCTCAAAGCTCTCGCCGCCCGGCGCCTCACCTAACACGAATAGCTCACAGCCAGCGCCTGCTGCGGCCTCCGACGCCGCCTCGAGGAACGCTGGCACCGTGAGCAGCATCCGCGCCCCCGAGTCGGCGAGCTGAAAGCCCAGCTCCCGGACCGTGTAGAGCGGGTTGACGGTCGTGCAACGCCCACCCGCTGCAACCGTGCCATAGAACGCGACCGCGTACTCGGGCACGTTCGGCATGTAGATAGCGAGCGTGTCACCCTTCCGAAATCCCCGCGAAGCCAACCCAGCCGCGAAGCTGCGCACACCTCGCTCGAGCGCGCGATAAGTGAGCACGCGCCCACTCGGCCCGTCGATCAGTGCGGGCTTCTCGTCCAGCTCCGTTGCGCTGGCGAGCGTGAACCGCGCCAGGTCCGTGTCTGGAATCTCCGCGCTGAGCGGTCCCCCGAAGTAGATCATGGCCTGCACCCCTTCTCGTCGGTGAGGTTCAGCAAACTAGCCGTCGTACGCGGGTGCGTCAAACGCTCAGGCGGGCATGCCGGTGTCGATCCACTCCCGGAACCGCTGCACGTTCGCGTCGGGCCAGCCGCCATCGCAGGGCATCGATCCGTCCGCGAGTCGGGCGTGGATCTCCTCCGCGTGCTCGCGAACGTCGTCGTAGGACGACAGGTCGAAGGCCCAGGACATCTCCTCGACATCTTGGGGCCGGAACAGTGGGCGGATGTGCTGTTCGAACGACACGGGGCGCTGGGAGGCCGCAGCATACTTCTTCGGGCTATCCACGCCACCACGTCGCGAGCACCCGGCGCCAGTTTTTCCAGGCGAGACCCGCGAGCTCGTCGGCACTGAAGCCGGCGCCAGCCAGCGCATCCAGAAGTGTCGGAAATCCAGACGCGTCGCGGAGCGCGAGTATCGCACCGTCGAAGTCGGAGCCGAGTGCTACGTGCTCGACGCCGATCCGATCGGCGACATAACGCGCGTGGTCCACGATCAAATCAAGCGGCGTGTCTGGATCCTCGGCGAAATCGGGGCGGAGGAAGGCGGAGGCGAAGACGATGCCGACCAACCCGCCGGAGGACCCGATCGCGTCGAGCTGTGAGTCGGTGAGGTTGCGCGAGGCCGCACACAGGGCGTGCGCCGCCGAGTGGCTGGCCACCAGCGGGCCAGCATCGAGCCGTGCCACATCCCAGAAGCCCGCTTCGTTTAGGTGGCTCAGGTCGACAAGGACCCCGAGCTCTGCACAGCGGCGCACCAGCGCCAGGCCGAAATCGGTCAACCCAGGGCCGATGTCCGGCGATGACGGC
>VAWT01000132.1 GCA_005883415.1 Actinomycetota bacterium
CGCGGATCTGCACCGAGATCGGGACCGAGATGACCGAGTGGCAGCAGCGTTGCCTCGACGAGGTCGAGCTGGATTACCTGTTCCTCGACGCTAGCTTCTTCCGATACCACGTCGGCGCCGCGGCCGAGCCGGTGTTGGCCGCGGGGGGCATCACCACTGCCGGCAAGCCGGTGTTCGTCGGGTTGGACACCGCGGCCGCCGAGTCCACCGACGCCTGGACGGCCTTCCTGGCCGATCTCGGCGCCCGCGGGCTGGCCTGTCCGCTGCTGGTCATCTCCGACGGCGCCGCCGGCCTGATCGCCGCGGTCGAGCAGACCATGCCCGCCGCGCTACGCCAACGCTGCCTGATCCACCGCGCCCGTAACCTCCTGGCCAAGATCCCGAAGAATGCCCAGCCGAGGTCAAGGCCGACTACTGGGCCATCTTCGAGGTGCCCGACACCCTCAAGCCCGGCCTCGAGGCCGTCGCCCACGCCCAAACCAAGATCGAAGATTTCGCCCGCCCCTGGCGCGACTCCTACCCCGCCGCGGTGCGCCTCCTGCTGTCCGACCGCGAGTCGCTGACCCACTACCGGGGCTGTTGCGTTGTGTGAAGCCGGGCGGACGAGATCGTTGATCTCGGTTGGTCAGATCGCCAGCGTCAGCTCGTCGAAGGCAGCCAGGACCCGTAGGTTTACGGTTTCTTCGGTCCCGAGTTCGTAGTGTCCGCGGCGGAGGTTCTGAATGAACGCGTGCCCGGCGCTGATCACTTGTGCGCAGCGGAGCTGTTTGAGCCCGCGCATCGGCCGCAGCCGCGACTTCAGTCGGCCGTGGTCGGATTCGATCCGGTTGTTAACCGGTATGAAAGATCCAGCGTCGCCGGTCTCGCCGGTGCGCTCCGCTATCGGTGGGGTGTTGGTTGGCATACGGTGCGACCGTCCGGGACAGGGGCGCTGGGAGTGAAGCAGGGTGGGCAGGCCGGTGTTATGCGATGGGCTGCGAGCCCGTGTTGTTAGGTGGCCGCCCCTGCGACTTGCCCGGTTGCGCTGCGCGCGCGAATCCGTAGGTGTCGTTTCGCCCACTCACTCCCGATCACAGAGCAGTCTCAAGTGGTGGGCGCGACACCGCTTGACCTGGGACCCTCGCGAGGGCTCACATCGAGCTTTACGGGCAGGCCAGGGGCGTGCCCGATGCACGGGGCCAGCTTACGAGCCCTCGCCCCAGGTCAAGCGGTGTCGCGCTGACCGTTTGAGCCCAAGCGGTATTTGATCCTGGGAGGGACAACGGTGATGCAGTCGCGGCTAGAGCGCCGGTGTATCGGGCTGGATGTGCACCGGGACTTTGCGCAGGTGGCGATTTGGCAAGGTGGGGTAGTCAAGCAGGCCGGGAGGTTTGCGACTACCCCAGAGGGAGTGCGTGCATTCGCGCAGGGCTTGGGTCCGGCCGATGAGGTGGCGCTGGAGGTGACCGGCAACACGTGGGCGATCGCGACGGTGCTGACCAGTCGGGCCGGGCGGGTGGTGGTGTCCAATCCGGCCAAGACGCGAGCGATTGCTGAGGCGAAGGTCAAAACCGACAAGGTCGATGCGGAGATCTTGGCGCAGCTGCTGGCCGCGGATTACCTGCCCGCGGTGTGGTTGCCGGATGCAGCCACCAGTGCACTGCGCCGCCAGGTGCTGCGCCGGACGCAACTGGTGCGCCAACGCACCCGGTGCAAAAACCAGGTGCACGCGATCTTGCACCGCAACCTCATTCCGCGCTGCCCGGCCGCGGACTTGTTCGGCCACAAGGGCCGCGCCTGGTTGGCCGAGCAGGACCTGCCCCCCGACGAGCAGGCGGCGGCGGTGGCGCTGCTGCGGCAGTTGGACTTCCACGCCGAGGAATTGCGGCTTCTCGACACCGACCTCGGTCAGGCCGGGCTGGACCGCCCGGAGGTGCTGCACTTGATGACCGTGCCCGGCATCGACGCCACCGTGGCGCTGTCGATCGTGGCCGCAGTCGGAGACTTCACCCGCTTCCGCACTCCGGAGAAACTGGTGGCCTACCTTGGGCTGAATCCCAAAGTCCGGCAGTCCGGCGGCCAACCCGCCAAGCATGGTCACATCACCAAGGCCGGCGCCGCGCACGCCCGCGGCATGCTGGTGGAGGCGGCCTGGTCGGCATCCAAGGCCGCGGGTCCCCTGCGAGCGTTTTACCAGCGGGTGCAAGCCCGTCGCGGGATGCAGATCGCTGCGGTGGCCACCGCGCGCAAACTTGCCGTACTGTGCTGGCATCTGATCATCAAAGGGGAGGACTACGCCTTCGCACAGCCTTCCCTGGTGGCACACAAACGGCGCAAGCTTGAGCTGCGTGCCGGGCGTGCCTCCGCGCGCGGGCGCAAGGGCACCGCATCGGGATACTCGCTCACAGCAGTCCGCACCGCCGAGCGCCAGCTGGCTGCGCAAGCCGAAACCGCCTACCGCACCATGGTCTCCGCCTGGCAACCCCGCAGACCGACCACACCCACCACGGCAAGCAAAACTCGCGCCGCAGGGTCGGCGGTGAGCGTGGCTGCCACCAATGGGGCGCGACAATTCAGTCCCTCACCGGGCAACGCAGCGCGGCAGGGCTAGCAGCCCCCTACCCTGCTCTTTGCGACGGGGTCGAACCACGCCCACCGCCGCCCGACGCTACGCCGGTCCTCGCCGAGGTCAAGGTCGTTCGTCCAGCCGGGCGCTCCACCTTGACTTCGGCTGCGGACCGACGTTTTAAACCGCTGCCGCCGAAAGGAATGGGTCCGAGAACAAATCCCACCTGGCCGAGTGCTCACGGTTGACAATTTCATCCGTCGCGTACTGCTCCATCACATGA
>VAWT01000133.1 GCA_005883415.1 Actinomycetota bacterium
TCCAGCAGCGCGTAAACCCTCGGAAGGGCCTCACGCCGGCCCGGCCTACCGCGTCGTTATGACCTGCCCGCCGTTGTTCACGTAGGCCTGCTGGGGGGCCGTGGCGATCACGATCCTGAATGATCCGCGTGGCGCGCCGCCGGAGGCGCTCACTGCCTTTGCCTTCCCGTTCAGCCCCGCCCCCACCTGCCAGTTGACGATGTACGTGCCCGACTGCACGGCAGTTACGTGCCACGCGAACGTGACCGAGTTGCCCGGGGCAAGCGGTGGCAGCGCCCAGGTGTTCGCGTACGCGGTCACTGCACCGCCCGGGCCCCCCGAGCAGGTGCTGTAGTTGGGGCCCGTGTAGGTCTCGGCGTTGAAGTTCTGCGGACAGGGGCCGCTCGCGCTCGCCGGATCCGGGGATTGGTCTACGACCCACACGGGCCGCGCCTGATTGGCGAGCCCGGGCATATGCAGCAGCCTCTGGAACGCCGGCGCCGGCCTGCCGCCACCCGGTGTGTTGTCGGTGAGGCTGACCGAAGGCGAGGGAATCGTCTTCGTACCGGTGTTGGTGACCCTGATCACCAATACCGAGTGCTGCGACAGCCGCTGGCTTGTGATCCAGTGGGCACTGGCGGAGACCTGGAAATTCCCGGTCGGCTCGCTCGCGTCCTGGCGTGCACCCGACCCGCACGCGCTCACGGTAATCCCGGTCGCGAGAGCGGCGATCATCCCGCAGCTCCTCAGTCTCCACCCGCTCACGGCGTCGCCAACATACCACGCACGTTCGCCGCTCATGCCGGTTCGGATCGCCGCCGGCGGCGCGGATGGTGGACCCGTCCGCGTGCGCCCCCACGACGGTTCCCACTGGCCTTTGGTGCATCGGTGGCGTAGGCTTATCAACCTGCCGCCCATAGGCGGCGGCGCGACACCCATGGGAGGAAAGAGCAGACGTGATCCGAGCTGTCGCTGACCGGGCCTTTCTGCCAACTAAGAGCCTGCTCGAGAACGTCGGGAACATGGTGATCCTGACCGGCAGGACGCTGATCTCGGCCGTACGTCCGCCGTACTCCTACGGGGGCGAATTCGCTGGGCAGTTCATGTTCGCGCTGCGGCTCTGCTGGTTCCCGCTGTTGATCTCCACGGTCGCATTCGGCTACGAGGCGCCGGGCCTCCAGGCTGCGAACTTCCTGACCTTGTTCGGGGCGCTAGACCGGTTGGGGGGGTTCTTCGTCCTGGCCTCGATCAGGGAGTTCGCGCCGTTCGTCGACGCCATCGTGCTGGCGGGCGTGGCCGGCACGGCGATCACGGCGGACCTCGGGGCGCGCAAGATCCGCGAGGAGCTCGATGCGCTCCAAGTGCTCGGGGTCGATCCGGTCAAGAGCTTGGTCGTGCCCCGCTTCCTGGCGCTGATGCTCGTCACCGGCCTGTTTGACATCTACGCGCTTTTGTTCGGGATCTTCGGCGGCATCCTCGCCACGCTCGTCAACCACGCGCCGATCGGCCCCTTCTTCATCACGTTGTTCAACAACGCCGACACCATCAACCTCTGGGGCTCGGTGTTGAAGACCACCTTGTTCGGAGCGATCATCGCCATTGTCTGCTGTTACAAGGGCATGACCGCGTCCGGTGGGGCCGAGGGGGTGGGTCGCGCCGTCAACCAGGCGGTGGTCATCGCCTTCCTCGGCATCTTCGCCTTCAACTACGCGTTCACGCAGACCCTGCTGGCGACCCATCCAGAGGTCGTGACGATCCCGAAGTAATGGAAAGCTTGATCGCAGCCCCGCGCGGATGGATCGAGTCGTTTGGCGAGATCGTCAAGTTCTGCTCGAGGATCGTCTACGAGGTCTTCACCGGGCGTCCGCTCAAGTTCTTCGGCGAGGCGCTGCGCCAAGCGGGGATCCTGATCGTCGGCTCGACCATCGTCATCTGGGGGCTGGTGTTCATCGTTGGGTTGACCTGCGGTCTCGAGGGCGGCTACTTCACGAACAGCAACGGCACGCCTGCGTACGCCGGCGTGTTCGACGCGTGGTGCGACCTGCGCGAGCTGGTGCCGTACGCGTTCGGCTACATGATGGCCGCCAAGGTGGGGACCGGGCTCGTGGCCGAGCTCGGCTCGATGCGGATCTCCGACGAGATCGACGCCCTCGAGGTCATGGGCATCAGCGGGATGACGTTCCTGTGCGCCACGCGCCTGCTCGCCGCGTGGCTGGTGCTGCCGTTCATGTACCTGGTGTCGATCGGCGCCGGCTTCTTCGCCAGCTACCTGGTGTCGGTGCAGCAGCTGGGATATGTCTCCTCGGAGGGGTTCTTCGTCATCTTCTGGGAGTTCCAAAACCCACCCGACGTCTTATTCAGCGTGATCAAGGCCATGGCCATGGCTACAGTGATAATCCTGGTCGGTTGCTACTACGGCTGGAACGCCAGCGGTGGACCGGTCGGTGTCGGCACCGCCACGGCCAAATCGATGGTCTTGAACCTTATTTCAGTACATCTCATCGGCATGCTCGGCACCCAGATCTTCTGGGGGGCCAATCCCCGGGCACCAATCGGAGGGTGAGGAAACGGAGAGTTGATGCGGCGTTTCAGATTCGGAGCCACGAGGCCCAACGACGACCAGCAGGTCCCTGAAGCGCCCTCGGAGGCACAGGGCCCGGGACCCTCGGCGGCGTCCGGCGCTGGATCCCTCGCGAACCGTCGGGCGGGCAGCAGCCCAGCCAGGAGTCGGCCGCCGACGAACAGGAGCCGCAGCGCGATGGCGGGCAGACGGAGCCGAGCGGACTGACGCAGACCGAAACCGGCCAGGAAGCCGAGGGCGCGCGAGAGGCAGAGTCAGGCGGTCAGCCTGAGCGCGCCTCCCAGTCCGAGGGGGAGGGGGGCGAGCGCGAGGCCCAGCCTTCCGACCAGCGCGGGCGTCAGGACGAGGGCGAGACCGAGGAAGAGGCCGAATCTGACGAACGCTCAGAGTCCCGCGTGTCCGTGGTCGACGAGCAACAGTCGCGGCCCGCGCCGCCCCCGGGCGCCTCCGAGGAGGAGTACAAGTGGCACACGTACACGCAGTATCCGTCGGGACGTCCCGACGCGGTCGAGTTCATCGACATGTACAAGGGGTTCGGCCGCAACAAGATCCTCCGCGGCTTGAACATGGGGCTGCCGGAGGGCATGGTGTCGATGATCCTGGGGCCGTCCGGCACCGGAAAGTCTGTGTGCATCAAGCACATGGTCGGGCTTCTGTATCCCGACGACGGCGATGTGCTCGTGCACGGTGAGTCGGTCCCAAATATGCCCGACGACGACCTGTTCGACATGCGCAAGAAGTTCGGCCTGCTGTTCCAGGATGGCGCGCTGTTCGGCTCGATGAACGTGTTTGACAACACCTCGTTCCCGCTGCGCCAGCACACGGAGAAGAGCGAAGACGAGATCGAAGACATCGTCACGCGGCGGTTGAACGAGGTCGGCCTGGGCAGCCACGGCGACAAGCTGCCGAACGAGCTCTCAGGCGGGATGCGCAAGCGAGCGGGGTTCGCCCGGGCGCTGGTGCTGGAACCGGACATCGTGCTGTTCGACGAGCCGGACTCCGGGCTTGATCCGGTGCGCACCGCGCTCTTGGGCGAGCTGATCCTCGAGATCCATCGCGACATGATGGATGACGCCAAGGAGAAGCAGAAGGAGCACCTGCCGACCTTCTCCGTGATCACTCACGACATCATGAGCGCCCGGCGGGTGGCCGACTACATCAACGTTCTCTGGAAAGGCAGGATCGTCGAGGCCGGGCCGGCGGAGGACATGCTCAACTCCGACAACCCTTTCATCCGTCAGTTCCTGTCGGGCGAATCGCAAGGCCCACTCACGATGGATTGACGTGGACATCACTCCGGGCGCCGATGCGCTTCGCGCGAAGGCGCCCGGGAGCGATGCCCACGCCCCTCCCACAGCCGCCACGACCGGCGTCTGCCGGCGCGGCCGCCGGTAGCCTGCCCTGAGCATGAGCATGAGGGAGAGGTTCGAGCGTGTCGCCGGGGCCGCTGCTCGCCGGCCCGTCCTGGCGCTCGGGATCGTCCTCGTGCTGGCGCTCGGTGGCGGGGTGCTCGCACTGAGGCTCAAGCCGTCGACCGGGATTAACACGTTTGTCTCCGGGTCGAGCTACCAGGCGACGGTCGACGACCAGCGGCACTTCGGCTCCGACGCCGTCGTGATCCTGATCCGCGAGCCGCTGATGAAGCTTGTGCTGAGCAAGGACCTCGGCACCCTGAGCTTCCTCGAGGCATGCCTCGCCGGCCAGGTCGTCGTCCCAAACCAGCACCTGCGCGCCTATACCACCGCGCCGGCAGCCTCCTCCACTCCGTACGGCGGCAGGCGCAGTCCGTGCGGCCGACTCATGGCTGCCAAGCCGGTGCAAGCCGTCTACGGCCCGGGGACATTCCTGAACCAAGCCGTCACGGCGGTGAACAAGACGGTGGCATCTATCCAGCAAGGGGCCCAGCAGCAGATCCGCTCGGCAGCGCAGACGGCCTACCAGGTGGCGATCGGCGAGCATCGCACCCGCAAGCAGGCGCTCGCCGCGGCCAACGCAGCAGCAACCCTGGCCGCGCAGCAGCAGGCAACCCAGGCCGCGCAGCTGGCGCTCAACTCCGGGCTGACTCAGTTGCCGCGGATCGACGATCAGCAGTTCATCTCGAGCGTCGTGTTCGATGCCACACGCGGCTCGAACGAGCCGAAGGCGCGATTCTCGTACCTGTTCCCGACCAGCGATTCGGCTCTCATCCAGGTTCGCCTGAAGTCTTCGCTGTCACCCTCGCGGCAGGCGCAGGCCATCTCCTTGATCCGCCAGGCGGTGAGGATGCCCATCTTCGCGCTGAGCTTCGGGGGCACGTACACGGTCAGTGGCGCGCCGGTGGTGCTCAACGACCTCGCCTCTGAGATCACGGGCTCGATCGCCTGGCTGCTGCTGGCCGCCCTGCTCGTGATGGCCGCGACGCTGCTGCTCGTGTTCCGAAGCCGCCTGCGCCTGTTGCCGCTGGGGGTAGCACTCGCGGCGGCAGGGATCACGTTCGGCCTCATGTCGCTGGTGGGGGCTTCGCTCACCGTTGCCTCGATCGCCGTCCTTCCGATCCTAATCGGACTGGCTGTCGACTACGCGGTCCAGTTCCAGTCTCGGGTCGAGGAGGCGCGACGTGCCGACGCCGGCAACGTCACAGAGGGAATCGCGCGCGCGGCGGGTCTGGGCGCGCCGGCGATCGCCACCGCCGCGCTGGCGACGGGAACTGGGTTTCTCATCTTGCTCCTATCTCCGGTCCCGATGGTCCAGGGCTTCGGCCTGTTGTTGGTCATCGGAATTGCCATCGCGCTCGTCTGCGCGCTCACCGCCGCCCCCGCCGCTCTCGCCCTCGCGGCCCGGCCGGGGGGCCCGATCCGCGCGTCTCTGAGGGGCGCTGGCGAAATGATCTCCGCGTCCGCGCGGGGAGCGTGGGCAATCGTGACCCGAGGCGCCGGCGCGATTCCCTTCGGGCGCCTTTCGGGCGGAGCCCTCTGGCGCACGAAGGGACCGCGCCGCAGCCGCCAGGTGCTCACGTTCGTGACGGCTCGGCCCGGAGCGGTCCTGGCAGTCGCGGGAGTCCTCGCCCTCGGCGGATGGGTCGCGGACACGCAAACCGGCGTCCAGTCCGACGTCACCAAGCTTGTTCCGTCGAACATGCCCGC
>VAWT01000340.1 GCA_005883415.1 Actinomycetota bacterium
AGCGCGGAGTCCAGCTCCCTTCGACAACACACGCGCTGGGTCCCTGCATGTGCAACCTAACTTGCGTGCATCTTCCGTCCCCGGGAGCTTGTCATGTGGCGTCTTGAACTTGAGGTGCAGCCCATGCCGATCTGGGCGCTGTCCGTTTTGTCCGAACGACGGCTGCTGTCCCGCGCTGCTCACCAGCCGAGCGTACCGAGGATGGCAGGTTGTGTGTGACGTGGCCGCCGAATATGCGCTGGAACGTAGAAACCTGAAGGCCTCAATGTTCGCGGGTCGCCACGACCGAAGGTCGCCCCGGGCGCGACTCAATCCAGCCCTCGGATCGAAGCTGATCCAGTGCGCGCTAAGCCGTAGCCGTCGCAATGTTCCACTGGTTATGACCACTGGGGGTTTGAGAAGCGTCCTGACGTCGGAATGCGGTTCGGGCGCCGAAACGGTTGCGAGCTGTCGAGCTAGTAAACGGATCTTCCGCGGACCAGGCTGAATTGATCACACCACCACTGAAGGAACATGGAGGAATAAACCCTTCAACGACCTCCGCCGTTCGCGAACTGAACATCACTTGCTTCAGCGCGAAGGCCTGATTCAATCTGTGCTTAGTATCGTATGGAGCCGTCGGGAGCTTAAGCGTGGTCGTTCACGCAATGATATACGGCCATCTCGACCTGACCATCCGCTTCATACCTCTCGATGCTGTGGTTGCTAATGCCATGGACCCGTACTATTCCTTATTAAGCGGCTGCGGTTGCCGCGCGTATCGAACCAGGGCATGTGTTTGTTACAGCTGGCGGATCTATCAACACATCGGGTGAGGTAAGACCAGCACGGTAGTAACTTTCGCCAGTGCACCTGCGATGACGTCCGTGTGCAGTTCCATGTCGGGCGCCGCGACATCGCTCAAGGTGGACCTGCTCGTCAATCACGACAGGGAGCTTATACATGTCAGCACAAAAATTGCTGCAGCGGTATGTACTGCGTTGGCTTTGACGCTTGCCGGTGCCAATCGATGAGGCTTGGCGTGCGGGTACTGGGGGCCTGGCGGATTGGTCTTCTTGGCGCTCTTGGCGCTCTTGGTGCTCTTGCCGGTGCGCTGGTGCTAGTTGCCACGCGTCGTTACGGTATCAACATTAGCCCTGATTCCACGTACTACCTGGCTGCGGCCCGGGGCATTGTCCGAGGTGACGGGGTTGTTGGCTTAAACGGTGCACCGTTGTCGCTGTTCCCGCCTGCTCTGCCCTTAGTTCTTGCCGGAGCGGCTGCTGTGGGTGATCCGATGACGGTTGCCCGATGGTTCAACGCCGTTTTGTTCGGTACGTCGGTCTTTGGGGTGGGGCTGTTTCTCGCCGCACGTATTCGTTTCTGGCTTGCCGTCGGAGTCGCCGCGGCCCTGGCCCTGTCTGCGCCCTTACTGACTGTCTACGCGTGGCTGTGGTCCGAGCCGGTCTACATCGCGGTGTCGCTGGTGTATCTGGCGGTGCTGGTGCGGATTGCTGGTGCGGCCCGGGCCGGCAGGACCGCCATTGTGGTCGCCGGTGTCCTCGCGGGCGCGGCCACGCTGACGCGGTACTCCGGGATTTCCCTGCTTCCGGTGGCTGCCGTGGTGCTTGTCGGTCGGAGTCTTCCGTGGCGCAAGAAGGTCGGCGACGTGACGGTTTTTGGTATTTCCTTCGCCTGCGTTGTGCTGCCCTGGTTCGTCAGGAATGCCGTGATCACTGGGCACCCGGTAGGTGGTCGTTTCTCTAACGAACAGTCCCCGGTCCAGATCCTGCTGGAAGCGGTCAAGGGCGTTATCGCCTGGGTGGTTCCGGATTCGGCGCCGTGGCTGGTGCAAGGTCTGTTGGGCGTCCTTACCGCTGGCGTAATCGTTGTCGTGGTGTGGGCATTTGTCTGCTCTTGGTCTACTCCTTCTGATCGGCGTGTCATCGTGCTCGCCGTCGCAGCCATCTATGTGCTCTCGGCGTTCACTACGCTTTATTTAATAAAGGTCCAAATCACTCTGGATCCATTGCGTGGTCGGCTGCTAGCGCCTCTGCTACCACCAGCCCTGGCTGCGGTGGGCGCTGGCCTCGATTTGGCCATGGATCGTCTACGCCGATCGGCCGGGATCACTCTGGCCTGCGTTGCCGGACTGGTTTTCGCTGGCAACGTGCTGTTTTCTCCGCCGGGCAAGGTCAATGCCGCTGACTACGGGCATGGTCTCAACACCCCTAAATTCGCCAACGCAGAGACCCGCGAGCTCATCGCGGTGCTTCCTGCCGGGAGCACCGTCTTCAGCAATTTGCCGGATCGTGTCAGTTATTTCAGCGGTGGCCGGCCGGTAGCAGAACCCAGCCTGCACCACCACGCATCCGAGATTCCTGACGACATTGTGAGATTAAGCGATGCGCTTGGCAATGGCCCGGTCTATCTCGTCTGGTTCGACGGCAACGGCGACCACCACATCTTTTTTGCTGCGCTGGACCACAACTTCCACCTGAACGAGGAGCGCCGCACGAATGCGGGTGTAGTGTTCAGCGTGGCCAAGCTGAACAACATGGGCTGATCAGGGCTGTTGCGTTGCGCGAAGTAGCGGCCGACAAGATCTTAATGACGTTGTGCCAATCAGCACAATGAGCCCGTCGATCGCAGTCCGGACCCATAGTCCTACCGCTCCTGACGTGGTGTCGCCACTGGTCGGCGACCAGCAAGCAGCGCCGTCCCGGATGGGACTGATGCACAGCG
>VAWT01000341.1 GCA_005883415.1 Actinomycetota bacterium
CTCCTGCGTATTCAGCGAGATGCCCGGCGACTGCTCGCCGTCACGCAGCGTCGTGTCGAAGATCAGTACGCGGTTTGGGTCTCGGTCTGGGCTCATGTCGCTCCTTGAAGTTCTCGATCTGGTCTCCTCCGAATGGTGTGCGGCTACGTGCGGCCGCCGGCGCGCTATTCCCCCCGAAGGGGGAGGAGAAGAAGTCGCAGGTCGAGGCTGAGCGACATGTGCGACGGAGACTAGCAACGCCGATTTGCGATGCAAGACGCTGCGCGGTCGCGCGGGACGCCGCTCACGCGCGTGGGCATCGCGCGGTCAGGTTGCCCGTGGCCCCTAGCCCCCCGCGTAGAGCGCTTCGATCTCCTGGCGATACTTCTCGACGATCGGCTTTCGCTTGAGCTTCATCGTCGGCGTGAGCTCATCGCCCGCGGGCGGCCAGTCGCACGGCAGCACCTTGAAGCGCTTGATCTGCTCCACTCGAGACAAGTGAGAGTTTGCCCGTTCCACCCCCGCGGCGACCTCGTCCAGGACCGACTGCTCGGTCGACATCGCTTCCAGAGACGGATCAGCGAGCCCACGCGAAGCGGCGAAGGCCGCCGCGGCGTCAGGGTCGAGCACGATCAGGGCCACGTTGTAGGGGCGTCTGTCGCCGATGGCCACCGCCTGTCCGATCAGGGGGCTGCTCGCCTTGAGGTGCTGCTCGATGTTCGCCGGAGACATGTTCTTGCCGGCGGCGTTGATGATCAGCTCCTTCTTGCGATCCACGATCCGCAGGAACCCTTCGTCGTCGATTTCGCCGATGTCGCCGCTGTGAAGCCATCCGTCCGAGTCGATCGTCTCGGCTGTCTTCTCCGGCTGGTTGCGGTAGCCCGCCATCACGATCGGCCCGCGGGCAAGCACCTCGCCATCGTCCGCGATCCGAAGCTCCATCCCCGGCAACGGCTTGCCCACGGTCCCGAACTTGAGCCGGTCGGCCGGGACAAGCGTCGCGATCGAGGACAGCTCGGACATCCCCCACACCTCGCAGATCGGAATCCCGATCGCGGCAAAGAACTCGAACAGCTCGACGGGCGCCGGCGCCGCCCCGATGACGTAGGACTCGCAGCGGTCGAAACCCAGACGGGCGCGAATGTGCGAGAAGACTTGGGCGTCAGCTCGCTCCCAGGCCTCGCGCAGTTCGTCGGGCACTGGCTGCCCATTCTGCTCCAGGCGGACCTTGTGCAGTCCGAGCTCGATTGCATCCCCCGTCGCCGTTCGCCTCGCCTCGTCGGGCTCTGCCGCGATCCCTGCCTGTAGCGCCGCCATCAGCTTCTCCCACACCCGCGGCACGCCGCCGAACCGGGTCGGACGTGCATCGGCCACGTGGGCGAACACCTGCGTGGGGTCGGGGCAGCAGGTGAGCGTGTTGCCCCACGCCATCTGCGCGTAGTGGGTCAGCCCCCGGTCGGCGATGTGGGCCAGGGGCAGGTATGAAACGACCGAGCCGCCGGCCCGGCTGAGCCACGGCGAGGCCTCGTGAAGCATGCGGCACTGGGCCAGCTCATTCGCGTGCGTGAGCTGAACGCCCTTGGGCGGTCCTGTGGTTCCCGAGGTGTAGATCAGCGTCAGCACGTCATCGGGCTCGACCGCGCGCCACGTGGCCTCGAAGTCAAACTCGCTGTCGGAAGGCTCGGTTGCCTCCAGGTCCTCCAGCGGGATCTCCTCGCCGGATGCGCCATCGAGCGAGATCAGGTGCTCGACGCTGTCCGATTGTTTCATCGCCTCCAGTACGCGCTCGCGGAAGCCGGCCTCGAAGATGAACACCCGGTTCGCAGCGTTGTCCAGCAGGTAGGCGATCTGCTCGGCTGAGGATGTGTTGTAGATCGAGAAAGCGGTCGCGCCGAGGTGCATCGCAGCGGTGTCGAGCAGGTGAAACTCGGGGCGATTGGTGAGCATGAACGCCACCCGCTCACCGTGCCTGACGCCGAGCGCGTGCAGTGCTCGTGCCAGCCTGGCGACTCGCTCCGCATATTCCGCGAACATGATCGATATGGCACCGCCGAGAGTTCTCAGTGCCACCTCGTCGGCGCGCTCCGAAGCCGTCAGCTGAAACGCCTCGCACATGGTGGCGGCGTCAAGCGCCGCCGGCCGGCTCTCCTCGACCTGCGCGGCCGTTGTCACGTGGCGAAAGCTACAGCGTCACGGTGCGTCCGGCCACGAACCCATCGCCGGCGACGATCTCCTCCAGTACCTGCTGCGGAACGGCGCCGTCTGTGGTGATCACCATCGCCGCCAGGCGCCCATCCGCATCGGTCTCGGTGCCGTCCGGTTGGCGCCCAACCGCGGCCGAGACGATATTGATGCCGTGCTTGCCGAAGATCGTGCCCACGCGGCCGATCATGCCCGGGACGTCGCGATAGCGAAACAGCGTGATGTGCTGCTCCAGCTGGACGTCGAAGCGCTGTCCCCACGCCTCCAGCAGGTGGGGCCTATTGCGGCGGCCGATCAGGGCGCCGACGACCCGGACCGGATCCTCGCCACTGACCACCGTGACACGCAGAAGATCGGTGTAGTCGCGGGCGACGGTCCGCTTGGTCTCCGACACGTCTATGCCCCGTTCCTCGGCCAGGGCAGGCGCGTTGACCTCGTTGACCTCCTCCTCGGTATGCCCCTGGAGCACTCCCAACAGCACCTCAATCGACAGAAGCCTCGTATCGCGCTCCGAGATCCGCCCCAGGAATTCGGTCTGCACGCGGTCTACCGATGACCCCTCCGCGAGTGCCACGGCGATCCGGCCCAGCGAACGACAGAGCGGGACAAATGGCCCCAGCACCTCCATGTCCTCGCTGGGGATGGCTGGCACGTTCACCGCGCTCGTTACGACACCGCCGGTCAGCGCCGCTATCACTTGCTCGGCCGCTTGATAGCCGGCTCGATCGGTGGCCTCCGCAGTCGAGGCCCCGAGGTGCGGCGTCACGATCACGTTTGAGTATCCGAACAGCGGGTGCTCGGTGACCGGCTCAGACGAGAACACGTCGAGCGCCGCGCCCGCTACCTTGCCGGAGTCCAGTGCGGCCTTCAAATCGTCCTCGACGACCAGAGGACCGCGGGCCACGTTCAGCACGCGCACCCCGTCCTTGCACTTGGCGAGCGCCTCGGCGTCGAGCCAGCCCTCGGTTTCGGGCG
>VAWT01000342.1 GCA_005883415.1 Actinomycetota bacterium
TGAACTCCTGTTCCTGGTCGGTTGAGACGTCGGTGTACGTCTTGCGGATCTCCTCGCGCAGGACGTCGACGTCGATGGGCGCGTCCGTGGTCACGCGGCGACCTCCTCGTGCGCGGCGCGGCGCAGACCCTCGATCGACTCGTCGAGCCAGCGCCGGAAATACCGCTTGCCGGCCACCATGTCGAAGACTCGGGTCCGGGCGGTCTTCGGGTCCAGGCCGAACTCCGCGTCGATGAAAGTCCCGCCTTGAGCGTCGGTCAGCAGCCAGCGGGTGTAGGTCCCGGTGTCGAGGCAGCGCAGCAGCAGCTCCTGGCAGCCGACGAGGCGCTCAACGGACACGTCGGTCTCGATCACGCCCATCGGCGACTTGTAGACCTGCCGGTAGCTGCAGCCTTGCTCGAGCCCCTCGCAGTGCGCGTCGATGACGCGGGGCCACCACTCCGGGTGGCGCTCCACGTTGCCGACGAGCTCCCAGAGCTTCGACGGCGGGACGTCGATGTGGGCCTGCTGGCGGTAGCAGGACATCAGGCCCGGGCCGATGACCCGGCGTCGTAGGCGTCCGCGGCGACGCGCGCGCGGAGCTCATCGTCGCTGCGCTCCATCTCGGGGTGATCGCGGTCAACGTGCTCGCGCGCCGCTCGGAACAGCGCTTCGTCGTCCTCAGCTTCGAGGCGGTGCCCGCAGGGGCATTCGATGGCTCGCATCTCGTCCTCCTTGATCGATCACGCGGCTCGTTTGTTCTTGGTGGGCTTGTCCGCGAGCCGCCATTCGGGCCAGCCCTCCTCCAGACGTCGGGCCTCTCGACCAGCGGCGCGCAGTTGACGGACG
>VAWT01000343.1 GCA_005883415.1 Actinomycetota bacterium
GCCCCACGTTCGCTTGACGAAGCCTTTGCCGCCTTGCAGGCGTACGGTGACGAAGCGAAGATCCTCGCTGGAGGACAGAGTCTCATTCCTCTTATCAAGCTGCGTTTCGCGGCGCCGGCGTGCGTCGTTGATATCAACAATATTCCGGGGCTCGAATACCATGAAGAGGACTCCGACGGGTCCCTGAACATCGGCGCGTTGTGCCGGCACGGCACCCTAGAACGGTCGTCACTGCTGCGGAGCAAATTTCCCGTCATGTTCGCCACTGCGCCGCTGATCTCCGACCCCATGGTGCGCAACCGTGGAACTCTTGTCGGCTCCCTTTGCCACGCAGACCCGCAGGGTGACTGGGCATCGGTGATGTTGGCGCTGGGTGGCGAGGTCATCGCCCGCAACGCTGACGGCGGTGAGCGTGCCATCCCGGTTTCGCAGTTCGTGGTCGGGCCGTTCCAGAACGCCCTGGACCAGGGTGAGATTGCGGTGCGGGCTCGGGTGCCAGCCGCGCGAGGCACGCGTACTGGGACCTACCTCAAGCTCGAGCGGCGGGTAGGCGACTTCGCGACCGTCGGGGTGGCCATCAATCTCGAGATGTCCGGCGGCACGATCAACCGGGCAGGCATCGCACTCACCGGTGTCGGGTCGAACAACATTCAATGCACCGCGGCCGAGCAGGCGCTGGCGGGTAAGTCGCTGAACAACAGCACGATCGATCAGGCCGCGCGGCTGGCGGCGGAGGCGGCTGAACCCAAGACCGACGTTCGGGGCAGCGCGGAGTACAAGCGCCACATTGTGTACACCTTCGTCCAGCGTGGGTTGAGTAGCCCAGAGGCCCGAGCGGCCTGACGGCTCGAATTCGGACCCGAATATGTCCTTCAATCATGGCGACGTCAAGGAGGCGGCGTGGAAGAGCGACGAATTAACGTCGTGGTGAACGGGGAACCGAAGTCGGTCGATGTCGAGCCGCGCATACTGCTGGCCCACTTCCTTCGTGAAATCCTGGGCCTGACCGGCACACACATCGGCTGCGACACGACGAACTGCGGCGTGTGCACCGTGCTGGTGGACGGCTTGCCCATGAAGTCGTGCACCATGTTCGCCGTCATGCTCGACGGGCACGAGGTCACGACTGTGGAAGGCCTCGGCATGCCCAGTGAGATGCACCCCATCCAGCAGGGTTTCCGGGAGGAGCGCGGATTGCAGTGCGGTTACTGCACTCCCGGGATGATGCTGGCATGCAAAGCGATTCTCGACGAGAACCCTAACCCGACAGAGGAAGATATCCGCTGGGGTCTGGCTGGCAACCTCTGCCGTTGCACCGGTTACCAAAATATTGTGAAGGCCGTGCTCTGGGCCGCTGAGAAAATGCGGACCGAGGGCGGAGCTTACACGCTGGCGGCTAGAAGCCGACGATAAGGGAGATGTGACGTGGCGCAGGCGCTGGACGAAATTAAGATCGGTGGCTTGGGTTCAAGCCGTAAGCGGGTAGAGGACGATCGGTTTGTAGTAGGTAAGGGCAACTACATCGATGACTTCAAGTTGCCCAACATGGTGCACATGGAGATCCTCCGTAGCCCATTGGCCCACGCCCGGATCAAGTCGATCGACACAAGCAAAGCGTGGCAGATCCCCGGTGTGCACATGGTGCTCACCGGCGAGATGGCAGCCCAGCACAACTTGGCGTGGATGCCAACGATTTCCTACGACACCCAACCGGTGCTGGCGACTGACAAGGTCCGTTTCCAGGGTCAGGAGATCGCGTGCGTGGTCGCCGACGATCCTTACATCGCTAAGGATGGCTGTGAGGCGATCGTCGTCGAGTACGAACCTCTTCCTGCGATCGTCAACCCTTACCAGGCCGTTGCGGAAGGCGCCCCGATAATCCGGGACGACAAAGAGGGACAGGCGGACAACATCTGCTACCGGTGGGAGGTCGGTGACCGCGACGGCACCGAACGGGCGTTCGCCCAGGCCGATCTGGTGTCGAAGATTGAGTTGCACTACCCGAGGTCGCACCCGGCACCGATCGAGTGCTGCGGATCGATCGCAGACTACAACGCGGCGACGACCAAGTTGACCGTCTACATGACCACCCAGGCACCGCACATCATCCGGGCCGCGGTGGCGATCGTTGCGGAGCTTCCGGAGCACATGATCCGGATCGTCTCTCCGGACATCGGTGGCGGCTTCGGCAACAAGGTGCCAGTGTATCCCGGCTACGTTTGCTCGATCCTCTGCTCGATTCTGCTTGCCCGGCCAGTCAAGTGGATCGAGGACAAGACCGGTAACCTCATTTCGACGCACTACGCGCGCGACATCTACTACAAGGGCGAGCTGGCGCTGCGCAAGGATGGCAGGATCCTCGCCG
>VAWT01000344.1 GCA_005883415.1 Actinomycetota bacterium
GTCGTTTTCGTGATGGGCGGTTGGGTCGCCGGCTTGGGGCCGGGGCGGCGACTTGTCTGGGCGGCCGGGGCGCTCGTGCCGATGAGTGGGCCTTGGGTGCGTGTGGGAGCCTCGGGAACCCCCTCTATGCGGTCTGGGTGAATAGGTGATGGCCGATCGGGTTGAGATTGACCAGCGCGGCGGCCCAACTGGCCTGTAGTCGACCCTTGGCGCTGCCGATGTACCGGTTCTTGCGTGCGCCGTAGCGGTTGGCGAGCACTCCGATCAGGCGTTCGATTCGCGGCCGGGTGCGTCGCAGGTGCTCTTCGGTGTCGGCGTCCTGTAGCGCTCTGCGTCCGGCTTGGAGCAGGTCCTCGCGGCGGGCGATCGTAAGCTTGCGCCCGCCCGCGTACGGCGCGCAACGGGACTTCAGCGGGCAGGCGTTGCAGCGCTTGGCGCCGAAGTTGACCACCCGCTCGCCGTCACGACGCGCCTGCTCTGGGATTGCGACGAGATGGCCCTGAGGGCAGGTCACGGTCCCAGCCTCAAGATCGATCTGAAACTCCCGCTTGCCGATCCGCTCCTCGCGCACCTCGCCCTCCGGCACGCGCGCCAGCACGTCAACCCCGCGCTGTTGCATGTCCTCGCGGGTCTGCTGATCCCCATACGCCGAATCGCCAAGGATCCGCTCCGGACGCGACTGCTCGGGCTGCTGGTCGGTCAGCTCCTTGGCATGGGAGCCATCGTGCGCGCTGGCGTCGCCGACGTCGACCGCGGTGACCAGTGGCTGCTCGCTGTTGGTAACCGCGACGTGCAGCTTGAAGCCGTCAAACCGCTGGGACTCCGACTTGCGGCCGTGGCGCATCTCGGGATCGACCGTCGAGATGATCCGCCCCTGCCGGGTGCCACGATGCAGGCGCGGGACACCATCATCGTCGATGTCGAAGTCCTGACCCACCAGCTCGCGCAGCAGCGCATGCGCCTCGGCCACCGCTTCGTCATCGAGCAGCCTCTCGGCCTGCTCGACGGCACGCAGCGCCCGCTCGGCATCCTGCGCCACCCGGGTCAGCATCCGCTCCCGCTCGGCCTTGATCCGCCAACGGCAATCTGGCTTCTCCTGCGGCTTCCCGTAGTCGAACTCAAGCCCGTCCCGAAGCGACTGGCCCGCTGGCTCGTCGACCGCGGCGACCGCGTCGATCAGCTGCTTGACCCCGTGGCGAACCAGCCTGACCGTGTCCTGTGTCGCCGCCGCCCCAAGCATCGGCGTCGAGTCCACGATCTGCTCCGCCGGCGCGTCCAGCATCCCCAGCTCTCCCGCCAGCCGCAGGCTGCACTCAAGCGCCAGCCGCTCTTTGCCGTGCAACAACAACCGCGCCCGGTACTTCGTCAACGAGGTGGGATGCCAGCCCCGATGATCGACCGGCAGCCCCAGCGCGACCTTCCAGCGCAGATCCCACGCCACCGACTCCATCGCCTGCTCATCCGAGAGCCCGCAGCGGTACTGCAACAACAACACCTTCGCCAACAACGACGGCGGGATCGACGGCCGGCCCATCCGCTCCGAATAGCACTCCGCGAAGTCCTCATCACGCACGATCCGATCACCGTGCTCGGCCAACAGCGAGAAAAACGACCCGTCCGGCAGCGGCCCCATCAACCCCGCCGCGTCCATGAAACCAAGCTGAGCAGAAGCAGTCGCAAGCATGCCCGGAAGGGTCATAAACCCGCCGGACGGAAGGCCTACTTTTTCAGTGGTCTTCTAGTAGTGCTTCGTTAGGTTTTTGAAGGAGTTTGCGTTTTGCAGGCGAATGTTCTCGGCGACGTTGCCGTCGTCGAGGAGGTCATGATGCAGGTCGTGGCTGGTCTGTCGGAGCGTGAGCTCGCGCGGGTGCGTGGGCGGCTGGTCGAGTTCGTCGGCGAGATCTTCGTGTCGATGGCGCGCAAGGATCAGCGCCGGTGGGGCGAGTGCTATGTGCGCGGGTTGATGCTCGATGGCAAGCGCAAGTCGATCGAGCCGATGGCGGCGAGGCTGCCGGATGGGGATGAGCAGTGCTTGCAGCAGTTTGTCAATCAGTCGCCGTGGGATCCGGTGCCGGTGCGTCGCGCGTTGGCGCGGCGGATGAGCCGGGAGCTCTCGCCCGACGCGTGGGTGATCGATGACACGGGGTTTCCCAAGTTCGGTAAGCATTCGGTCGGGGTCGCGCGCCAGTACTCGGGGGCGTTGGGGAAGGTCGGTAACTGTCAGATCGGGGTGTCGGTGAACGCCTGTTCGGACGAGGCGTCGTGTCCGCTGGATTGGCGGCTGTTCATCCCCACCGAGTGGGACGAGGACAGCGAGTTCAACCGGGACCGTCGCGAGAAGGCGAAGCTGCCCGAGGACGTGCACCACACAGAGAAGTGGCGCCAAGCGCTCGAGATGATCGATGAGCTGCGTGAGTGGGGGCTCGAGCCGCCGGTGATCCTGGCCGACGGCGCCTACGGCGATAACACGCAATTCCGCGTGGGGCTTGAGGATCGCGGCCTTCGCTACGTGCTGGACGTCAAGGGCGGCACCTCCGCCTACCCCCAGGACGTGCAGCGCGAGCGGCCGGACTACAAGGGGCGCGGCCGCCCGCCCGTCGCCCGCTACCACCAGGCGCCCAGCTCGCTCAAGGAACTCGCGCTGGCCGCCGGCAAGAAAACCGCCCAGACGGTCACTTGGCGCGAGGGCACGCGCGGAAAGATGAACTCCCGGTTCCTTGCTCTCAGAGTCCGGCCCGCCAACGTTGAACTGCGCCACACCGCGCGCAAGGCTGACGAGGACCTCCCGGTCTGCTGGCTGCTGTGCGAGTGGCCCTCCAAGGCTGATGAGCCAACCAAGTACTGGCTCTCCAACCTCCCCGCCGATACCGAGCTGAAGGACCTCGTGCGGCTGGGGAAGATGCGCTGGCGGATCGAGCACGACTACCGCGAGCTCAAGGACGCGCTCGGCCTGGATCACTTCGAAGGCCGCACCTACCGCGGCTGGAACCACCACGTCACGCTCGTCTCCGTAGCGCAAGCATTCCTGACCCTGGAGCGACGCCGACGCCCGCCACTCAGGGCGGCAGCCTGACCCTCTTCGCCCTCGTCCGGGAGCTCCAAGCGCTCCTGGCCTGCTGGCACGGGACCTGCCCCACCTGCCGCAGGAAGCTGCCGCCCGATCATCCACTGAGAGCACCACCATGACCTAACGGAGCACTACTAGCGGGATGCCTCTTGATCCCGCAGGCTTCGATCCGGACGCGTTCGTCCAGCTAGCAGAGCTCGAGGATCGATCATGGTGGTTTCGATCTCGCAATCGGC
>VAWT01000345.1 GCA_005883415.1 Actinomycetota bacterium
AGTCCCCTGGACGCGAGGAGATCGATCTCGTCGATCAGCGCTTCGACGGACCGTGCCATCGCCGAAGTCTCCCACCGCGTGCAAGGAAGATCCCCGCGCGCGAGGGATGGTCGCGGTACGCCGCGCGGAGCATGCTGCGCACATGACCACTCTCACCCCCATCGCACAGCAGCCCGGCGCCGGCGAACATCTCTGGTTTTTCGGCGGGCTGACGACGATCAAGGCGGCGAGCGACGGCGCCATGGTCTCCGAGCAGACGGCCCCACGCGGAAGCGGTTCGCCGCTCCACGTCCACCACAACGAGGACGAGTGGTTCTACGTCCTCGAAGGTGAGCTCACGATCTGGGTCGACGGCGAGACCCATGTCGCACCAGCCGGCTCGTTCGTCCTTGGGCCGCGCGACATCCCGCACACGTTCATCGTGAGCTCCGAGATGGCGCGGTTCCTCCTGGTCACCGAACCGGGCGACTTCGCGGGCTTCGTCCGCGCGCTGGCCGAGCCCGCCCCCGGACCGAAGCTCCCGCCCGGTCCCCCGACGCCGCCCGACATGGAGCTGGTGATGAAGACCGCCGCCGAGTACGGCCTTGAGATCCTGGGTCCTCCCGGGATCCCCGCGTGACCTCTCTCAGTCACCCCAACTCAGAAAGAGACCCCATGACGACTCAAACGCTTGAGCTTGACGATCTCGCCCGAACCCGCGACGCGCATGTCGCTGCCCTGAACGCCAACGACGCAGACGGATGGGTGGCGTGCTTCGCGCCCGACGCCGTCCAGATGCCGCCCAACGACCCCGCCAACGTCGGCACCGCCAACATTCACGCTTGGTCAGCGGGCATGCTTTCCGCCTTCAACGCCGAGTTCGCCCTCGACGTCGACGAGACCCAGCTGGCTGGGGACAACTGGGCGTTCGAGCGCGGCGCATACAACATCACCCTCACCCCGAAAACCGGCGGGGAACCGATCCGCGATACCGGCAAGTACATCACGATCTACAGCCGCGGAAGCGACGGCCAATGGCTCATGGCCCGGGACATCTGGAACAGCAACAACCAGCCGAGCCCTCACGATTGAAGTTGGCCCCCCTCTTCCCAGCCGCCCAGCGGGCCCACCGACGAGGCGAGGCTGTACCCGTCTCGTACCTTTCTGCAGGGCGGTCGCCAGAGGCGAATCGTGAATGCCCTGCAACTCCGAGTGGGCGATCCAGGACTCGAACCTGGGACCTCTTCCTTATCAGAGAAGCGCTCTAACCGACTGAGCTAATCGCCCGTTCCGACGGCCGATTGTAGCGGGGTAACTCGGGGCCGCTTCGGCGACAGGACGCCCTGCTCAGGCGGCGCGGCTGTGCTCGCGACCGCCGATCCGCGCGGCCAGCTCTACGGCCTCCCGGGCGTCCTCGAGCTGGAATTCGACCTTGCAGCGACCGCCTGTCGAGGTCACCTTCACCTCACGGCCCAGCGCCTGGCTCAGGGCGTCCTCCGCGGTGGCGAGGAGGTCCGCGAGGTCGGGGTGGATCACGACCTGGCGGCTGCCGCGCGGCTCCTTCGCCTTCCCCTGGGCCTCCTTGGCGTGACGCTCGGTCTCGCGGACGGACCAGTCGCGGTCTCGTGCCTCGCGTGCCAGCTTGCGCCGCTCGGTGTGGTCCTTGCAGAGCAGCAGCGCGCGGCCATGGCCCGACGACAGCTCGCCCGCCTGGAGCATTGCCTGGACCTCGTCGGGCAGGTCGAGCAGGCGCACCGCATTGGAGATGGCCACGCGACTGCGGCCGACGCGCCGGCCGAGCTCCTCCTTCGTCACGCCCAGGTCATCGACGAGCGTGGCGCACGCGCGTGCCTCGTCGATCGGATTCAGGTCTTCGCGAGCCATGTTCTCGATGAGCGCGAGCTCCAGCCGCTCGCCCTCCTTCGTCTCGCGCACGATCGACGGGAGCCGCTCGAGGCCGGCGAGCTTCGCGGCCCGGAGACGGCGCTCGCCCGCAATCAGCTCGTAGCTGCCGCCGGGCAGCGGCCGCACAACGAGGGGTTGCAGCAGCCCGCGCGCCTTG
>VAWT01000346.1 GCA_005883415.1 Actinomycetota bacterium
TGGTGTTCGACATCGCGGTGTTGTGGGCGTGTCTGCGGGCGCTCGGCGTGAACGCCCCGATCGTCGCGGTGGTGCTCGGCTACCAGATCGGGTACCTGGCCAACCTGGTGCCGATTCCGGGAGGGCTCGGCGTGCTGGAGGGCGGGCTGCTGGGAGCGCTTCTGCTCTACGGCCTGCCGGCGGCGCCAACCGCCGCCGCTGTCGTCCTCTACCACGCGATCGCCCTGTGGGTGCCCACGCTCGGCGGGACGGTGGGATTTGCCCGTCTACGCACCGCGCTCGCAATGCAGCGGCCGCAGCTCGCGACGGAGGAGTCGCGGCAGCAACCACCGGCTCGGGCCGAGCGCGTTCCGGCGCCGAGCTCGCGAGCCAGCGACCTGGCGGCGTAGAGCCGTCGCGCGTCAGTGAAACGGGACGAGCCTCACCTGTAGGCCCAGGGCAGCCGCCCCTGCTCCAGGGCCTCGTCTGCCTGGATCACGTGCATCACCGCGTTGATCAACGCCAGATGCGTGAAGGCCTGAGGGAAGTTCCCCAGATGCCGTCCGGTTCGGGCGTCGACCTCCTCCGCGTAGAGCCCAAGCGAGCTGGCGTACCCCAGTAGGCGTTCGCACATGCCCCTTGCCTTCTCGAGCTCGCCTATTTCACACAGCGCAGCCACCATCCAGAACGAGCAGATCATGAACGTGCCCTCACGACCCTCCAGGCCGTCGTCGGTGCTGTCGGTGCGGTAGCGCAGCACGAGTCCGTGATCGGTCAGCTCCTCGCCGATCGTGAACACGGTGTTCCGGATACGTTCATCCTCGGGCGGCAGGAACCGAACGATCGGCAGCAGCAGCAGCGAAGCGTCGAGCGCCGTCGTGTCGTAGTGCTGGACGAACACGTTGCGGTCGTCGACGCCGCGCTCGCAGATGTCGGCGTGGATCTCATCGGCTGCCGCTTGCCAACGCGCTACGTGCTCGTCGTCCTCACGCAGCTCCGCCAACCGCGCGCCACGATCACACGCCACCCAGCAGAACATCTTCGAGGAGGTGAAGTGCTTCGGTTCGCCCCTGACCTCCCAGATGCCGCGGTCCGGCTTTCGCCAGTTGGCGACCGCCGCTTCCACCTGACGCTTGAGGATCGGCCAGACACCCTGGTAGCCGTTCAGGTGATTGAGGATGCTCTCGTCGAGCGCCCGCTCGCCACCGACCCCGTACATCACCTGCAGGTCCGCGGCGCCCTCGGCGACATCGGCGATGAAGTAGAAGAAGTCATTGGCCTCCCAATCGAGCCCCAGCGTGTACAGCGCCCAGAGCATGAAGGTCGAGTCTCGGATCCAGCTGTAGCGGTAGTCCCAATTGCGCTCGCCGTGGGGGGTCTCCGGGAGCGACGTGGTGGCGGCCGCGATCAGCGCTCCCGTCGGGGCGTAGGTGAGGCCCTTGAGGGTGAGCGCGCTCCGCTGGAGGTAGGTGCTCCAGGGATGGTCGGGAAAAGTGCCACGGGCGAGCCAGTGCTGCCAGTGGTGGGCGGTCCACACCAGCCGGCGGTAGGCCTCATCAAAGGTCTGCGGCGGCGGATGCTCAGCCCAGCTGAGAGCGCAGAACAGCTGCTCGCCCTCCTTCATCCGGTGCCGGGCGGTGGCGCGCGGACCCTCGAAGCCGAGCCGCAGGTCGGTGGTCAGCCGCAGCTTCAGGACGACACCGTCGGTGTGGGCAACGCCCTCGTGGTAGCTGGGTCCGGTGTAATCCCACTGCGCCTGCTTGCGGCCGTAGTCGAATGCGGGCTCGCAGTCGACCACGATCTCCACTTCTCCGTTGACACATCGCACCGTCCTCAGCAGCACGTGCTCGGTGTCGTAGTCGGTCGGCGCCCGACGGTGAGTGCGCGAGCGGTCGTTTTCGTGGCGCCAGGGACCCATCAGCAGCACGTCCCGGACGATGATCCAGCCCTCGGCCGTGCCCCAGCTCGTCTCGAGCACGATCGTCCCCGGTAGGTAGCGCCTGGAGGCCGGGACCGATACTCCGAGCGGAGCGATCCGGAACAAGCCGGCATCCCGATCGAGCATCGCCCCGAACACGCTCGGAGAGTCGACCCGCGGCAAACAAAGCCACTCGACGGCACCGCTCGGCGCGACGAGCGCGACGGTCTCGCAGTCGGACAAGAAGCCGTAGTCGGCGATCGGAGGGAACGCGCTTGAGGCTGGCTGTGTCTCCGAGCGCAGGCGAGGGATCGCCGCCCGCGCGGCCGACGGCGGCGCGAACGCCTCGGCTGGCTGGTTCTCGCTCTCGGTGTCGCTAAGACGGTCGATGATCTGGAGTATTACCTGCCGATCGAGCTCAGTGGGAGCGGCGCATGGCCGCTTGCGGGCGCGACGTCAGCGGGCCGCGCGTCTCAGCGACAGAGCCAGAAGCGAGATGACAGCGATCGGCATCACCCACCAGGCGGTTGCGCCGGCGCCCGCGATAAGGGCGGTCACACCGAGCGCCGCGACGACGCCGACCGCCGTGACCCAGTCGTCGCCGACGACGAACTCCCAGACGCCCTCCAGTGTGCTGCGAACCCAACTCATGCCAGCTCCCCCGCCGCGGCGCGGGCGCTCGCCCTGCGCTGAGCTGCGGCGGTGGCCCGAGCGCTGCGCAGCCAGGCCACCATCCCAAGCGACGCCAGCGCCAGACCGGGGACGATCACGAGCAGCGCCGCGTCCCCGCCCGGCCACGACGCCCCCGCGCCCTCGGCGCCCCAGAACGTTCCGAACGAGCTCAGCATCACGCCCACCGCGAACTTCATCGCGTTCTCGGGGACGCGCGCCAGCGGCGCTCGAACCGCTACGCCCGCAAGCACCACGAGCGCGATGGCGACGCCGGCCGCCGCTGCCGCGAGCCCGATCCGGTGCTGATTCGCGCCGAACGTGAGCACGATCACCGCCACCTCGAGGCCCTCGAGCAGCACGCCTTTGAAGGACATGAGAAACGCGTAGGCGTCGATTCCGGCCACCGACCGCTCGTCCGCGCTCCGCGCGGCGGCGGTCTCGGCCGCGAACGTCGCCGTCTCGTCGTGGAGTGCCTTCAGTCCGGCGGCGCGAAGCACCGCCTTGCGTAGCCACTGCAGACCGAACACCAACAGCAGCCCACCGACCACCACCCGCAGTGCGTTCAGCGGCATCGAGGTGAGCGCCGGGCCCAGTGCCGCGATCAGCACCGCCAGGACGGCGATCGCCGCGCCCACCCCGTAGAACGAGGAGCGCCAGCTGCGCGTGGTGCCGACGGCCAGCACGATCGTCAGCGCCTCGACCGCCTCCACCGAGCAGGCCAGGAGCACCGACAGGGCCAGTCCAAACTCGGTTCCGCTCATCGCGAGCAAGTATGGCGAAGGCCGTGCGTCATCATGGAACGATCATGAGCTTTGGAAATCGCGGATTCGGCGCAGGTCACGGAACGCCGGGCACCGGGGCGATGCGTCGCCTGCGCGGCGGGGACGACAAGCCCCCTCCGCTGATGGACTCCGAGCGGCAGCGCGACGGCCATCGAATCCTGCAGCTGTTCAAGCCCTACCACTTCAGGCTGACAGCGGTCCTACTGCTGATCGTGGTCTCCGCCGGGATCAGCATGCTCAACCCATTCCTGCTGCGGGACGTCCTCAACGAGGGGATCCTCAAGCACGACACGAAGCTTCTGACCGAGCTGGTGTTGGCGATGATCGTGATCGCGGTCGCCACCAGCGCGTCGAGTGTGTGGCAGACGTACATCTCCAACTCGATCGGGCAGCGGGTGATGCATGATCTGCGGGCGGCGGTGTATCGGCGTTTGCAGCGGATGTCGCTTGCGTTTTTTACGCGGACGCGGACGGGTGAGGTTCAGTCGCGGATCGCGAATGACATCGGTGGGCTGGAGGGGGTGGTCACGAACACTGCCACCTCGATCGCTCAGAACGCGACCACGGTGATCGCCGCGGTGGTGGCGATGTGCATTTTGGATTGGCAGCTGGCGGTGATTTCGCTGGCGTTCGTGCCTCTGTTTGTGTGGCTGACGCGCAGGGTGGGGAAGGTGCGGCGCAAGATCACGACAGAGCAGCAGCGCCGGCTCGCGGACATGTCGTCGTTGGTGGCGGAGTCGTTGTCGGT
>VAWT01000347.1 GCA_005883415.1 Actinomycetota bacterium
AGATGGGCCCTCGTCCGGCGGGCGCTCGAGCGCACCGATGATCGCATTCCACTCCTGGAAGCCGAGACGCTTATCCCAGGCGGTGCCGAGCTCCGCGAGGCGGTAGCGGGCCTGCGCGGCCCACGCTCGGGAGACGACCGGCTCTCCGTTGGCCCGGGAGATGTATGCCAACCACACGCACGGTTCTGCGATCACCGAGCAGACCGAGGCCGCAAGCGCGAACCGGCTCGCTCTGGCGTGAGGGTCATCGCCACGGCCGACTGCTTCTCGGTACGCGCGTCCCGCCAGCGACTCGTCGGCCGAGGAGAACGACGCCAGGCGCGCCAGGAACGGCGGGGGTATGAGGCCTTCGGCGTCGTCCAACAGTTCCGCGAGCTCGCCGAGCCTTGAAAGCCAGCGCGCGGGTGACCCATCCGGCGCACGCGTCTGCTCGGCGAGGTTGGCCATGTGCAGCAGCACGAGAGTGTCAAGCTCGTCTCTCGTCGGCGGATCGAAGGGCTTCTCCGTATTCCCGGGCCGTGGCGGTAGCCCCCGCGCCCAGCGATGGGTCCCGGCGAGCAGCGGGCCGCGCGGCATCACGCAGAACAGATACGCGAGGCGCTCTGCGCGATCGCCCGCCACCGCGGCCACCTCGCGGCGCGCAGAAGGTGGGATCAGCCGCCGTTGATAGGCGTCGGTTCCGTACACGCTGTGGATCAGCGCCGCCTGTTGCAGCCACTCGGGCTGTCTCCAGCGGCGCACCAGCGCGTGAGTCTCGAGCAGGTGGTCGAGCAGCGTTCGTCCGCCGGCGTGAGGAAGCTCATCGGCGCCGTGCGAGCGGAGCAGATCGACGATCGCCGTCGTGTCCTCGTGCGCGGTCATACGAGGAGATGTTGGCAACCCGCGGGCGGCGCCACAGGGCCCGGGCGGGCCACCTCCTCGGCCGTAGGAGCGCGGCCCAGGTCGACGAATAGTCCGTATGTCAGGTTGCGGACCGCGAGAGGGCGGGCGTCCATGGCGCCGATTGTCCATCATCCGGCCCTCCTCCCCGCCTCGTCGGTGACCTCGCGCAGCCGCGCCGCCAGCGAGGGCGTCAGGGCTCCTGGAGGAAGCCGCCAGTGCCAGTTCGCGCGTCGGCGCGGGCGGCCTGGGTCGTTCATCCGAGCCTCGGAGCCCAAGCCGAGCAGGTCCTGGGCCTGCACCATCGCCACCAGCGCCGGCGAGGAGAACGCGAGCCGGATCAGCCCCCACCAAGGCTCTTCGCCCAGGGCAATCCCCTTGGAGGACAGGGCCGCCTGGAGCAGCCGCAGCCGAGGGCGATCGAGCGACTCATACCAGCCGCGTAGCGTGTCGTTGTCGTGCGTTCCCGTGTAGACGAAGCGCCACTGCGAGTGGCGCTCCAGCCGGTGAGGGCTCGCCCGCTCGCGCGGCTCGAAGGCGAGCTGGAGCACGAGCATCCCTGGAAGCCCCAGCGCGTCGCGAAGCCGACGGACGGCCGGGGTGATCACGCCTAGGTCCTCGGCCACGAACGGCAGCCGACCGAGCTGACGGGAAACCTCGCCGAACAGCGCGCGTCCCGGGCCCGGACGCCAGCGTCCGGGAAGCGCCGTCGAGCAACCAGCGGGCACCGCCCAGTAGGACACGAACCCCCTGAAGTGATCCAGGCGGGCGGCGTCGAACAGCTCAAGCGTCCGCCGCAGCCGCTGCACCCACCAGCGATACCGGTCTCGTCGTAGCGCCCGCCAGTCGTACAGGGGGTTGCCCCACAACTGGCCGGTATCAGAGAAGGCGTCGGGGGGCACCCCGGCGACGACGCCCCCCTGAAACAGCTCGGGGTGCATTCGCTGATCGGCGCTGCCGGGCGCGACATAGATAGCGACGTCGCCCAGCAGGCGGATACCGCGCTCCGCGGCGTAGCGGCGAAGCGCGGCCCACTCGCGGTCGAAGCGCACCTGATCCTCGATCGCGCCCGGACCTGCGACTCGCTCCCAATCGCCGATCCAGTACCGCTCGCGCTCGCGGAACTCATCCAGCGCTTCGCGGGAGTCGACGAATCGGTAGGCCCCCGGGCCGAGCCGCCCGCCCGACAATGACGTGAGGTGGAGCTGGACGCCGCTCGAGCGGGGAAGCTGATCCACGGGCGGTGGTCTACCCGGTCGCGGTCGGCGGTGTAGGCAGCCAACGCCCGCACGACGCTTCCCGATCTCTTCTGACGGCGCCAGCTACTTTGAAAGCGTGCCCCAGGAACCGCCCCAGCGGATCGTGATCCAGTACCCGTCTCCAGCGGTTGACGGCGGGCGGTTCCCCGCCAAGCGCTGCGTGGGGGACCGCGTCGTAGTGGAGGCCGACATCTTCCGCGATGGCCACGATCTGCTGCGCGCGGTCGTTCTGAACCACCCGGGGCAGATGAGTCGTCCGCATCGGGAACGCAGCCTTTGGCGTGAGGCTGAGATGCGTCCGATCGACGCCCATCTCGACGGCGTCCGTTGGGCCGGAAGCTTCGAGGTCGAGGAGGCGGGGACGTGGACATACACGATTGAGGCCTGGGCCGACCGGTTCGGCACCTGGCGCGATGAGCTGGGTCGCAAGGTGGAGGCTTCTCAGCATGACCTGAGCGGGGAGATGTCCGAGGGCCTGGTGCTGCTGCGCGAGGCCGCAGACGTGGCGGAGGTCGAAGGCGACCGGGCGGTGATCGAGCACGCGCTGATTGCCCTCGAGGATCCAGCGATCCCCGAAAGCGCCAAGTTTGACGTCGCGCTGGGACCGGAGTTGTTCGCGGCGGTGGAGCGCGTGCAGCCCCGGCATGAGAGCGTCGTTCTGGAGAAGCCTCTGACAATCGAGGTCGACCGCCTCCGGGCGCGGTTCGGCGCCTGGTATGAGCTGTTCCCGCGCTCCTGGGGCGGCCTCGAGGGAGTGCAGAGACAGCTGCCCCGGCTCGAGGAGCTCGGCTTCGACGTCGTCTACCTGCCGCCGATTCACCCGATCGGCCATACCAACCGCAAGGGCCGTGACAACGCGCTGAGGGCGAAGGCCGGCGATCCCGGATCTCCGTGGGCGATCGGGGACGAGACCGGCGGCCACGACGCAATCCATCCCGACCTGGGCAGCAAGGACGACCTCGAACGGCTGACGAAGGCGGCCGGAGCACTAGGGATCGACATCGCGCTCGACTTCGCGATCCAGGCCTCCGCCGATCACCCGTGGCTGACCGAGCATCCGGAGTGGTTTCACCGCCGACCGGATGGCACGCTCAAATACGCCGAGAATCCGCCCAAGCGCTACCAGGACATCTACAACTTCAACTGGGATTCCGAGGACTGGCAGGGGCTGTGGAACGCGCTGAAGGAGGTCGTGCTGGAATGGGTGCGTCTCGGCGTCAAAGCGTTCCGAGTCGACAACCCACACACCAAGCCGTTTGCATTCTGGGCCTGGCTCATAGAGGAGGTCCACAGGGAGGACCGCGACGTCATCTTCTTAGCCGAGGCGTTCACCAGACGGGGAGTCATGCGCCATCTGGCAAAGCTCGGCTTCAGCCAGTCGTACACGTACTTCACCTGGAAGAACT
The DNA here is from genome assembly GCA_005883415.1 of Actinomycetota bacterium. Taxonomy (GTDB): domain Bacteria; phylum Actinomycetota; class Thermoleophilia; order Solirubrobacterales; family Solirubrobacteraceae; genus Palsa-465. The sequence continues at coordinate 3,545 of VAWT01000347.1, forward strand.
CTCGCCACGAGCTGACCGAGTACGTCTCGGAGCTGGCGACGGGAGAGGAGCGCGAGTACTTCCGTCCGAACTTCTTCGCCAACACACCCGACATCCTTCACGCCTATCTCCAGAACGGAGGGCGGCCGGCGTTCGAGGCCCGGCTCGTGCTGGCGGCGACCCTCAGCCCGACGTACGGGATCTATTCAGGCTTCGAGCACTTCGAGAACACTCCGCTCCGGGACGGCTCTGAGGAATACCTGCATTCGGAGAAGTACGAGATCAAGGACCGTGCCCTCGACGGGCCGCTGCTGCCCTTGATCCAGCGGGTGAATATCGCCCGGCGCGCGAATCCCGCGCTGCAGGAGTTCTCGAACATCGCGTTTCTGGATACCGCCAATGAGGCATTGATTGCTTATGCCAAGCATTCGCCGGTCGCCGGATCGGGAGGATCCCCGAGCACGGTGATCACGGTCGTCAACCTCGATGCCCACCAGATGCAGGAGGGCCTCGCAGTCGTCCCGGCCCGCTTGGGCCTCCCCCCGAGCTTCACCGTCCAGGACCTGCTCTCGCTGCACTCGAACATGTATCAGTGGCGGATCGGCCAGAACTACGTGCGCCTCGGCCCGGGGAAATCACACCTGTTGAGGGTGGAGTTGTGAACCCGTGAGCGTCGGTCCGCCCACGCTCACCCACCTGATCGCGGCCGAGCGGCGACAGTCGGCCCCCACCACCGCCGCCCACGCCCAGACCCGGCAGTGGTTCGAGGCCGAGCCCCTGTGGTTCAAGCGGGCGGTTTTCTATGAGATCCACGTGCGCGGCTTCTTCGACTCAAATGGCGACGGCTCTGGCGATTTCCGGGGGCTGACGGAGAAGCTCGACTACCTCCAGTGGCTGGGGATCGACTGCATCTGGCTGCTGCCCTTCTATGCCTCCCCGCTGCGCGACGGTGGCTACGACATCTCCGACTTCACCAACGTCCACCCCGATTACGGGGCGGTCGAGGACGTCGGGGAGCTGATCGACGCAGCACACGCCCGACGGATCCGGGTGATCGCGGACCTGGTCATGAACCACACCTCGATCGACCACCCCTGGTTCCAGGAATCTCGTTCGGGTCCCAGCAGCCCCAAGCGCGACTGGTACGTGTGGTCGGACACGGATGACCGCTACCAGGACGCGCGGATCATCTTCATCGACTCCGAGGGCTCGAACTGGACCTGGGACCCAGTCGCCGGCC
>VAWT01000348.1 GCA_005883415.1 Actinomycetota bacterium
ACTACGACAACCCGGAGGTCCAGCAAGCGATGATTGACGTGCTGCGCTTCTGGCTCGATCTGGGGCTGGACGGCTTTCGCCTCGACGCCGTTCCGTACCTGTACGAGCGCGAGGGAACAAACTGCGAGAACCTCCCGGAGACGCATGCCTACCTGAAGCGGATCCGCAAAGAGGTCGACGAGAGCTATCCGGATCGCGTGCTGCTGGCCGAGGCCAACCAGTGGCCCTCCGACGTGGTCCAGTACTTCGGTGGGGGCGATGAGTGCCACATGGCATTCCACTTCCCTGTGATGCCGCGGATGTTCATGGCCGTCAGGCGCGAAGAGGCGGTGCCGATCTACGAGATCCTCGAGCAGACCCCGCGCATTCCCGATACCTGCCAGTGGGGCCTGTTCCTGCGCAACCACGACGAGCTGACGCTGGAGATGGTCACCGACGAGGA
>VAWT01000349.1 GCA_005883415.1 Actinomycetota bacterium
CCTTATCTATGTCCGAAGCGATTACGACCGCCATGACCAGCGATGGTAGGAAGCCCCGGCTAGGATGCCCCAGATGCAAGCAGCAACCTGGCCTCCCGAGCCGCCTGCCGACCTGCCGCCGGCGCGGACGGTGTCGGTCCCGGGGCGCGGGGAGCTGTTCCTGCGCGACACCGGCGGCGATGGCCCGGTGGTGATGCTGCTCCATGGCTGGATCGTGAGCGCGGACGTGAACTGGTGGGGGGCATACGAGGAACTTCGCACCGCGGGCTATCGGGTGCTGGCGATCGATCATCGCGGTCATGGCCGCGGGATGCGGCCACTCGAGCGCTTCAGGCTGGCCGACTGCGCGGCCGACGCGGCCGCCGCGCTGCGCCAGCTGGACGCCGCCCCCGCCATTGTGGTCGGCTACTCCATGGGCGGTGCCGTAGCCCAGCTCGTCGGCCGCGACCATCCCGATGTCGTCGGCGGGCTCATACTGAGCGCCACCGCCCAGCACTGGAAGGATCCCCAGACCCGACGCTACTGGCGGCTGATGGGAGCCCTGGGATTGATGCTCTCGACCGCGCCGCTGAAGACCTGGAGGTGGGGGTTTCGGCGAGTCGGCATTCCCGAGAACGAGAAGACGGCGTGGCTGCTGTCGGAGCTGACGCGCGGCTCCGCGCGCGATATCGCCGAAGCGGGGCGAGAGATGGAGCGCTTTGACTCCCGCCCCTGGCTCAGACCGCTGAACGTGCCCTCGGCGGTTGTGATCACGACCCGCGACGAAGTCGTCTCGCCGCAAAAGCAGCGCGAGCTCGCTGCTGCGCTCGAGGCCCAGGTGTTCGAGGCCGCGATCCGCCACAACGACATCCCGTTCCTGCGCCAGCAATACAACCCGGCGCTGCTCGAGGCGCTGGCAGCCATACGGGCGGCGGCTCAGCCGTCCGAGACAGTCGAGGAGGGTCGGACAGCAGCGGCCTGAGGCCCGCGCCTCAGGTACGCTTTGGAAGATGCGTCGCGCACGGATCATCGCCGCGCTGGCAGCTTTCGGCGTGGTGCTGCTCGTCTTCGCACCGGCCGCGTTCGCCACCGCCGGTCAGGGCTTCTACGGCGAGAGCAACGACAAGACGGTCGCCAACGCGATGTTCATCACGATCGCCTTCTTCCCGGTGGTGATCACCGTCTTCTCGTTGATCCAGTGGCGGCTCGACAAGCGCAAGCACGCCCGGATGGACGCCGAGAAGCGCCGGGCCGCGAACGCCGACTGGCGCGGCGGCTGGTAGTTTCGCCCCGCGATGGCGTACTTCGTCACGGGAGCTACAGGCTTCATCGGCCGTCACCTGGTTGAGCGGCTGCTCGAGCGGGAGGGCGATATCCACGTCCTCGTGCGCGAGGGCTCAACCGACAAGCTCGAGCAGTTGATGACTCAGTGGGGCCCAGAGGCGGCAGGACGCATCCGCCCGGTCGTCGGCGACCTCGTCCAGGAGAGGCTCGGGCTCCCAGATGAGGCGCTAGCCGAGCTCGAGGGCAAGATCGATCACTTCTTCCACCTGGCGGCGGTCTACGACATGACCGCAGACGCGGAGGCCAACCGGATCACGAATGTCGAGGGAACGCGGCACGCGGTCGAGCTCGCCAACGCGCTGGAGGCAGGATGCCTGCACCACGTCTCCTCGATCGCCGTGGCCGGCCTCTACAAGGGCCTGTTCCGGGAGGACATGTTCGACGAGGGCCAGAAGCTCGATCACCCCTATCACCGGACGAAGTTCGAGTCCGAGAAGATCGCCCGTTCCCAGGCCCGAGGCCCGTGGCGGGTGTACAGGCCGTCGATCGTGGTCGGAAATTCATCAACCGGCGAGATGGACAAGATCGACGGTCCCTACTACTTCTTCACGGCGATCAAGAAAGCCCGCCACTACCTGCCGGGCTGGTTTCCGCTGGTGGGCCCTGAATTCGGATACACGAACATCGTCCCCGTCGACTACGTTGCCTCTGCGCTCGATCACATCGCCCATCAGCCGGGGCTCGACCGCCAGGCGTTTCACCTCTGCAACCCCAAACCGCAGCGTTCGGGAGACGTCATGAATGCGTTCGCCCGAGCCGCACATGCCCCGCAGCTCACGATGAGAATCGACTCCGCCCTGCTCAAGGCCCTGCCCAAGGGTACGTTGGGCATGCTGATGCAGCTCCCGGCCGCCCGCGGCGTCAGGCGCGCGTTCCTGGCCGATTTCGGGATCCCCGAGGAGGTGCTCGACTACATCGGGCTGACGGCGGAGTTCGATACGCGCGACGCCGAGCGCGCGCTCTCTGGCTCCGGGATCTCGGTGCCGCCGCTCGACAGCTACGCGGCGAAGCTATGGGACTACTGGGAGCGCAACCTCGACCCCGACCTTTTCAAGGATCGCAGCTTCGAGGGGGCTGTCAACGGCAAGACCGTGCTGATCACGGGTGCCTCCAGCGGGATCGGCAGGGCGGCAGCGCTCAAGATCGCCAAGGCCGGCGGAATCCCCCTCCTGGTGGCCCGCTCTGAGGACAAGCTCGAGCAGACCAGGCAGGAGATCGAGGATCTGGGAGGCAGCGCGTACGTCTACAGCGCAGACATCTCCGATCCCGATTCGATCGAGGACCTCTGCGACCGCGTGCTCGCGGACCATCCTGCCGTCGACATCCTCGTAAACAACGCCGGAAAGTCGATCAGACGCTCGATCGAGCTCTCCTACGAGCGCTTCCACGACTTCGAGCGCACGATCCGCATCAACTACCTGGGGACGATCAAGCTGACGATGGGGATTCTGCCGCACATGCGCCAGCGGAAGTCAGGGCACGTAGTCAACGTCTCGTCGATCGGCGCGCAGACCAACCCGCCCCGCTTCTCGGCCTTGATCGCGCCGACCAAGATCTACGACAGCTTCCCCACTATTTCTTCAGATGAGGCCGCCGATTTGATCTGCGAGGCGATTCGCGCCAAGCCGAAGCACATCGGTACCCGACTGGGGACGTTCGGCGAGGTCGCGTACGCGCTGGCGCCGAAAGCAGTCGATCAGATTCTGTCCACGGCGTACAAGGTGTTCCCAGACTCGGCCGCCGCCAAGGGCAAGAAGGACCCAACGGAGGCGGCATCCACCGAGCAGGTGGCGTTAGCGCACCTGATGCGCGGCGTGCACTGGTGAGGGGCGCGACCCGGCTGGGTATAGAGACCGAATGGCAACTATTCAAGATCCCGAGGTCCGCGAGCTGCTGGAGAAGCCCAACTATGCAGTCGTCTCGACCCACAACCGAGACGGCTCGATCCATTCCACGATCACGTGGGTAGCAGCCGAAGACGGCAACGTCACAGTCAACAGCGCGGTCGGCCGCCTGTGGCCCACGAACCTGGAGCGCGACCCCCGGGTCAACGTTCTGGTCCAAGAGGGAGGCAACCCCTACCACTTCGTCGAGATCCGCGGCGAAGCTCAGGGCACGACCGACGGCGCCGACGAGCACATTGACCAGCTGTCGAAGAAGTTCATCGGTCAGGATCAGTACCCGTACCGCCAGCCGCAAGAGCAGCGGATCAAGTTCTTGATCACACCGCACCACGTGCGGTACGTAAAGCAGTCCTAGATCCTGAACACCGGCAGCAGCCGCTGCTCGTGCTCGGCCTCGATCCTGGCTATGACCTCGATGTGCTGCTCGAGTCCAGAGCCTCGGAGCTTGGTCGCCAGCAGCTCGTCTATCTGGAAGATGCCGGCGCTGTTCGACATCGCGATCTCCACCCGGACGGCGCGATCGCGTCCCGGGGTGATCTTGACCTCCTCGATCGCGTACGCCGACAGCGAATGGATGTTCTGGCGGCCCGATTCGAACGGCACCCGGGACCTGCCCCGCGCCATGTCGAGGGCATCGGCGACGCGCACGATCCCGGCCTCGATCGTGAATGGAGCACCCTTCCGCCGGTGGCCGATGATGGCGTGCAGCGCCTCCGAGACAATCACCGTCCGCTCTGGCTCCTCGTACGCAGTTTCAAGCAGCGGGCCCAGCTTGCCGACGGTCAGCAACAGGCTGTACCGCTCGTGGTCGTCGCGGTGGATGGACATCCCGACGCAGTGCAATAAGCAGGCCGCGGCGATCACTACCTCCGCGTCACGCTCGCTCATCCCGAAGTCGGCCACGACGCTGGGCGTCACCCCGCGCCTGAACAGAAGCCGGGCCAGCCGGAGCGCGATGTTCAGAACGATCTGGATGTGGACCCAGGAGTGGTCGGACATCCCCAGCCGGCGGGTGGCGTTGACGGCCGACACGTGCCACCACGCTTTGACCTGGTCGTCCGCGTTGACCGCGTCCAGCAGCCGCTCCAGCCTACGGTTGCCGCGAGTCGGGGCGCGGATCCTCATCTCGGCCAAGGCATCTCTGGAAGAGGGAGCGGGCGGTGCTCCCTGAGCCGGTAAATCGCTCATCCAGCCGCCTCCAACAGCGCTCCCTCGCGGAGGCCGCCGTAGCCGATCTGGAGATCGGCTCCAAGCCACTCGGCCGCGGCCTGGAGGATCAGCAGCCCGCCAGGCAGAAGTCGGACCCGTTCGCGATCGAGCCCGAACCGTCTGGCCACCTCGTCCCCGGCTGCGTTGCAGAGCAGCTCGAGCGTCCGGCTGAAGACGGCATCGTCGAGGAGCGCCCCGGCCAGCCGGCGAAGCGATGTGGCGCTTCCGCCAACCGCAACGGCCAGGGACGTACCGGGGATCTCGATCCCGCGGAATGCCTGGTCTATGTGCTGGCGGGCGCGCCCGAGCTCAGGGGGGGTTGGCGGATCCGAGTGAAGGAACGCATCGGCCAAATCGCCAGAGCCCACCGCGACGGACCTGCTCCAGTCGACGACGTTGGGGACCCGGCCCACAATCAACTCCGAAGAGCCACCGCCGACATCGACAACAGCGAGCGCACCAGCCGGCGCCTTGTTTAAAGCCCGAGCAGCGCCGATGAACGCCAGCCGCGCCTCCTCCTGCTCGGTCAATACCGTGACCTCGAGCCCACAGGCCGCACGCACCGCGGCGCTGAGCTCTTCCCGGTTCGACGCTCGGCGGATCGCGGCTGTGGCCAGCGCCAAGACGTCCGCGGCACCTAGCGCTTGGGCCACGCGCAGCTGGCCGGCGACCACGGTTGCGACCTCGGTGACCTTGGCTTCGGATATCCCGCCGCCCGTCAAGAGCCCGCGCGAGATGCGCGTGAAGACCCGTTCCTGATGGACCTCCCTCAGGCCCCCACCGTTGCAGTCGGCCACAAGCAGCCGCGTCGTGTTCGAGCCGATGTCGATGCATGCGCGGCGCACGTGAGGTCCTACGCTACAGGCTGTGACTCGCGGCGCGTTCGCGATTGAAGTGAAGAACCTGTACAAGCGCTACGGCGATTTCGACGCGGTGCGCGGAATCGATTTCGAGGTCTTGCCTGGGCAGGTGTTCGGGCTGTTAGGGCCGAACGGCGCCGGCAAGACGACCACCGTCGAGATACTCGAGGGTTACCGCCATCGCACTGGAGGCGACGTGGAGGTGCTGGGCTTCGACCCCGGCGAGCGCCCTCGAGAGCTGCGAGCCCGCACGGGGATTGTGCTCCAGAGCACCGGCCTCTACAGCCACATCAGGGTCCGCGAGGCGCTCGAGCACTTCGCCACCATGTACCCCCATCCCAGAGACGTCGGCGAGGTGATCGAGCTGACCGGCCTTCAGGGCAAGGAGCGGTCTACCACGCGCACGCTCTCGGGGGGTCAGCTCCGGAGGCTCGACCTCGCCCTGGCGCTGGTCGGCGATCCGGAGCTGATCTTCCTCGACGAGCCGACCACCGGCTTCGACCCCGCCGCGCGACGCGGCGCCTGGGACACGATCCGCTCGCTGAAGGAGCTGGGCAAGACCGTCCTTTTGACGACCCACTATCTGGACGAGGCGCAGGAGCTGGCCGACCGCGTGGCGATCATCAAGGGACGATCCCACAGCGTTGCTGCACGAGCTGACCAGCGCGGCACTTGCCCGGGGAGAGCGTCTCGAGGGATTGACGGTGACGCGGCCCACGCTCGAGGACATCTATTTGGAGCTGACGGCCGCCGGCGAGCCGGCCGTGAGCCCGCCGGATGAGCAGCCGGCGGTCTCGACTGCTCCGGAGCGCGGGGATGGCTGACACCCTCACGCTCGCTTGGCGCCAGTACCGGCTCGAACGGCGGCTGTTCTGGCGTAACCCGAGCGCGGCCTTTTTCAACTTCTTGCTGCCGCTGCTGTTCCTCGCCTTCTTCGGCGCCATCTTCCATTCAAACCAGCACGAGCTGAACGTGATCGTGCCGGGGATCGCAGGCATGAGCGTGATGTCGACCACGTTCACTGCTCTGGCATACAACATGGTGTTTCTGCGCGAGCGCGGCGTCCTGAAGCGGATCCGGGGGACGCCGATGCCCGGTATTTCATACCTGCTAGGGATCGCGGGCAACGCCGTCACCAACACCGCTGTGCAGATCGCGATCATCACGGTCGCCGGCCGCGCGTTCTTCGGGATCGGGTGGCCCCGCGACGTGCTCGAGCTGATTGTTTTCGTGGCCGCGGGAGTGGTGTGCTTCGCCTCCCTGGGGGTTGCGTTCTCGCACGCGATACCCAACTTCGAGTCGACGCCGGCGTATGTCAACGCCGTGTTCCTGCCCGTGATCCTCGTTTCCGGCGTGTTCTTTGACCCGGCGCACACGCCGGGTTTCATGAAGGGGATCGCCGAGGCGCTGCCCCTCTACCACCTGATCTCCGGATTGTCGGGAGCGATGGTCAAGGGAACGTCGCTCGCCGCCAACATCAGCGCGCTTGGCGTGATTGCTGCCTGGGCGCTGCTCGGGATCGCGCTGGCGGTGCGCGGGTTCAGCTGGGAGGCGCGGCGCAGCTGAGCCACCCGACCGGACGGCCCTAGGGCGCCGCTGGCACCACCGTTAGCGGCGTCCGATCCGGCTGAAGGTCTGAAGTCGCGAACCGCGGAGAGTCGAGCCGCGCGGCCTCCGGCATCCGCGACACGAACTCCTTTTCGGTCTCCAGGAAGCCGATCCGCGGCGAGCGGTAGTGCATCGGCACGACCCAGCGCGGACTGAGGCGCTCGCAGATCGCCGCGGCCTGCTCGGCGCCGATCGTGGGACCGCCGCCGACCGGGATGAATAGGAGATCCACCTGGCCGATGGCGCTCGCCTGCTCCGCGCGCAACTCACGCTGACCGAAATCGCCGAAGTGACAGGCACGGATCCCATCCAGCTCGAACACGAAGAGAACTGCAGCCCGCGCGAGGCGGCCATCTCGGACATGTCGCCGAACGGGTCGATGAACACCGTCTGCCGGCCGGTGCTCAGCCGGAAGGCCGACTGTCCATACCACTCAACTTGCATGCTGCTCCTCCGGTGTGCTGGCTTTGAGGCGCCTGGGTGGCGCCGGGGGTAGGACGGCGCCCTCCTCCGCGTGGTGGTAGCGCCCACCTCGCATGAGCGAAGCTGCTGCCGCGAGCAGGCAGGCGATGATCGCGAACAGGAAGGCCTCGTGCAGCCCGTTACGGAACGGGCCGGAGATCAGGTGGGGGAAGAACGATCGGCCGGTGAGCAGCGACTGCTGGGCGGCTCCCAGCGACTGGAGCGCGTGCGTGCCCACCAGGTGCTGGATCGGGTTGTACCCGAGGAAGGCGGCGAACAGGATCGACACCGGCGGCAGATGCGCGGCGTGCTGCGCGGCCGAAGCCGCCACCCCGTGCGCCTCCAGCCCACTTCTCAGCGCGCTAGGCAGGGTCGCGGAAAGCCCGACGATCATCAGCGTGAAGAACACGCCGATGGACACGACCTGAGCCGAGTTCTGGAAAGTCTGGTTCATACCGCCACCGGCGCCCCGGTCTGCCCGCGGCAGGCTGTTCATCACCCCCGCTCGGTTTGGCGAGGCGAACATTCCCATCGAGATGCCGTTAGCCGCCAGAACGAGGGCGAACAGCGGGTAGGAGAAGTTGATTGGCAGCAGGATCAGCAGCAAGAAGCTGACGGCGGCACCGATCATGCCGCCGCTGGCGAATGGTCGCGCGCCGAAGCGGTCTGACAGGTAGCCGGATACAGGGCCGGCCAGCAGCATTCCGACTGTCAGTGGCAGCATGTAGATCCCGGCCCACAGCGGCGTCTGGCTGAAGCCGAAGCCGTGCTGCGGGAGCCAGATCCCCTGCAGCCAGATGATCAGCATGAACATCAGCCCGCCGCGTGCCACGGCCGATAGGAACGTCGACAGCGTCCCGAACGTGAAGGCCCGGATGCGAAACAGCTCCAGCCGGAACATCGGGTCCCTCACCCGTCGCTCGATCGCCAGGAACGCCACCAGCGATCCCACGCCCGCCGCGACGAGCACCAGCACCCGAGGGCTCATCCAGCCGGTCGTGTGGGCGCCGTATGGCCGGATCCCGTATGTGACCGCGACCATCAGGCAGATCAGACCGATGGCGAAGGTGACGTTCCCCCACCAGTCGATTCGAGCGCGTCTGGCCTCCCCCACCTCCCGGAGCTTCAAGTAGGCCCACACCGTCCCGAACAGGCCCACCGGAACGGAGATCAGGAACACGAGGCGCCAATGGATCGGCGCCAACAGGCCGCCCAGGACCAGACCGACGAACAGGCCGCTCACCCCCACGATGTTGTTGATCCCCAAAGCCATCCCCCGCTGGTTCTCGGGAAACGCGTCGGTGATAATCGCGGCGGCGTTGGCCATCAGGCACGCCCCGCCGATCCCCTGCACGATTCGGAACACGATCAGGTAGTCCGCTCCCGCCCGCCCCGTCACCACAGGAGGTAGAAGCTGTTGGCCGGGACCAGTGGATCAAGGTGGATGCCGCGGAATATGTCCGGCATCGCGATGATCGTGATCGAGACGTCGAGCGTCGCCAACAGGACCGCGAGCGTGGTGTTGGAGAGCGCGATCCACTTGTAGCCGCCGGTGTCCTTCACCACTTCCCAAATTATACAGGTTACCTGTATAGTTTCGCTGAGCGTGCCCACTCAGACCGATCCCGCTCTCGTGGCCAGCGAGCTGCGCACCGTGTTGGGTCAGCTCGTGCGCAGGCTGCGAGCGCAGCACCGTTTCCCCCTGATGCACGGCGCGGTGCTCGGCCGGCTCGATCGCGGGGGGGCGAGGAGCGTGTCCGAACTGGCGGTCGCCGAACGGGTGCGGCCGCAGTCGATGGCCCAGACAGTCTCCGAGCTGGAAGCGGATGGACTGCTCACCCGTCGCCCCGACCCGGACGATGGCCGGCGCGCGCTGGTGGAGCTGACCGACAGGGGTCGGACGACACTCTACGCCGACCGCCGACAGCGGGATGATTGGCTGGCTCAGGCGATCGAACTCGATCTCTCCCACTCGGAGCAGGAAGTCCTGCGGGCCGCGGTCGAGCTGCTGGGGAGGCTGGCTGAGCGATGAGGGCTCTGATTTACGACGTCCACGGGAACGTCCTCGCGCTCGAGGCGGTGCTCGAGGACGCCCACGCGGCCGGCGCGAACGGGTTCCTGCTCGGCGGCGACTATGGCCTGTTCGGTCCGTGTCCGGAGGAAACGGTCGCCACTCTGCGCGGACTACCCGACGCGACCTGGATCCGCGGCAATGTCGACCGCTGGACGGCGCGGCGCGACGAGGCTCCCGACGACGAGCTGATTCAGGCGGCGATCGATGCCTGCCGCCAATCGCTCGCCGAGCAGGTAGTCAGCGAGCTGGAGGGGCTCCCCGAGCAGCTCGCAATCGATGGGACGCTCTACTGCCACGGCTCGCCCATTTCCGACGTGCGCTCGTTCATGCCGTCGGCCGCCGCTGACGACGACGAGCTG
>VAWT01000350.1 GCA_005883415.1 Actinomycetota bacterium
GCAGGTATTTCGGCGGCGCCGCCTGGGAGAAGAAGGCGTACGTTTGGTCCGGCGGGTTGATGTTGTCGGCGGTCCCCTGGACGGCGAGTAGCGGCGGCCCCTTGGCGGGCATGGAAAACGGAGCCGCGAACGGGTCCTCAGCGCCCGCGAGGATCACAGCTGCCTTGATCCTCGTATCCCGCACGCGTTGGTCGTAGGCGACGGCGAGCGCCGTGTCGCCGCCATCGGAGTGCCCGGACACTGCCACTTTCGAGAAGTCGATCATCCCGGAGACCCGGGAGGCCGGGGAATCCTGCGGACTCTGCAAGCTGCTTATGACGAGGCTCATGTCCTGGGGCTGGTTAGGGAGGTCGTTTTCGTTTGGCCCTCCGGGTGCGTTCTGATTCTCGAGCGGGAAAACCGGTGCGGCGACCACATAGCCCGCTCTTGCCCAAGCATTCAGCAGGTCGGTGTAGCTCGCCGGTGTCACCTCATACCCATGCCCGAAAACGATTAGTGGGAAGGGCCCGGAGAGTCCCATCGGATAGCGGACTAGGACGTCGAAGCTCCGCGGAACCTGTTGTCCGCCGACGCTCATCGTCCGCTGCGGATCCACCATATGTACCGTGATCTGGCCCACCGTGACGAGCGGGTGGCTTGAGGGAGCAGCGCCCTGACGCGCAACGGACGTGGTGGTCACGGTACGACTGCGTGGTGCCACTGGTGCGGTGGCGGTTCCTACTGGGGTCGTTGTGCGGCGAGCAGCCCGACCGGAGTTGCCGCCGCAGCCGCCGGCGATCAGGGCGAGCAGCACAACCCCCAGGACCCGGCGGAGCGGAACTGGCTGAAGCATTTTGGGGTTTCGGCCCTGGCGTCGCGGCTGTTCCATACACGTTTTTCGTGGAATCGGCGTCCAATTAGCAGGAATCCGCCTGCCGACGGCTAAAGCTCGGCCACCGTACAGGCTGAAGGTGCACATCCAGCATGACGGACGACGCCAACGTCACTGAGAGGGAAGAACTTCCGGAAGAGCGGAGTTTCGACTACGCGCGAACAGTCGCATTAAGCGACGGGGTATTCGCGATCGCGCTGACGCTTCTCGTCCTCAACATCAGTTTCCCGGCGCTCGCGCCGGGACACCACGGGGACATCGGACGACAACTGCTGGACCGCCGTGGGGAAATAGGGTCCTACGCGCTCAGCTTCGCGGTGATTGCGTTTCTCTGGGTGCGTCATCACGCGTTCATGCGTGGGCTTGACCTCATCGATACGAGGCTGACCGTGCTCAACCTCGCCTACCTCGGGTTCGTGGCCTTCTTGCCATACCCCACCCGCGTCCTGGGCGTCTACGGAAGTGAGCCGGCGGGCGTCGTGCTCTACGCGTCGACCAACGTGATCATTGCGAGCATCAGCGCCCTCATGCGGAACCATGCGAAGAGGGCTCACCTCCTGTCACCGCTGGGGACGGCAGTCGTTGCCCGGCGTGAACACTGGGCGATCACCCCGGCAGTCTTCTTAATATCGATTCCGGTGGCGTTCGCGAGCCCCACGGCGGCGAAGTTCTGCTGGCTACTGCTGTTGGTTGCAGGCCGCCGCTGAGTTCGAAGCCGGATAACTAACTGCCGATATCTGCCAGCTTGAGCGGCACCTCGCCATAGGGTCCACCCGGCACACCCACCCGATCGCGACTTCGGCTGCGGGCTCGGGCTTAGGTCGCCCCGACGACGCGCCCATCTCAAGTCCTCGTTCAGCCGCTTTGTGCTTCATCCCGCTCTGGTGTGGTCGCCCCGACGGACTCTGGGTGTTCGGCGTCGGGAACATCTCCGCGGGCCGGCTCTGTCTGATCCGCCGGATGGCCGGGCTCGGGTCCGGAGAGGTGCTCCCCTTCGGTAGGTGTACCGACGTGTTCGGGCTGCCCGAGGGAAGCGTCGGCCGGCTTGTCCTTGAAGTCCTGCGGCCCGCCGCGCTGATAAGGCTCTGACTCGCGCTCAGAAGGCTTGCCGATAGGCGTGACTCCCGGCAGCGGGCTACGCGCGGATTCTCCCGATGCTAGCTCGAGGATTCGATCAAATGTGCCCTGCAGCAGTTCAGCTGCGGCCTCTTCCTGCTCGAGAATGCGATCGGCGACAGCGACCGTCTCGGTGTCCCCAGCTTTCTCTGCCAGGCGCCGCATAATGCCGTAGTTCGCGATCTCGAAGTGCTCGAACGCAAACGCCACAGTAGCCAGTCGGACTGGCGTGTCCGGCGCCGCGCCGGCCAACATCCCGATCCCGAGCGCGCCGGCTTGCATCGCGGCGTCCTTCAGCCGGGAGGGGTCCTCTCCGTATGCCTCGAGACGCTCAGCGATCAGTCGCTCGTGCTCGCCCGTTTGCATGCGATGCGCCCGAAGAATCCGTGCAACCTCCTCGTCGCCAATCATGCTGGAGCCTGCGTCGAGTAGTCGCAGTGCCTGCTTCTCCATCGCGTGCGAATCAGTCAGCTGCTTGATCAGCTGCACTTTGATGTCCGCGCTCATATCGCCTCCTTCGCTGCTTTGCTTTCTTGCTAGCCGATCAGGGTTTTTCAAAGCAAGAATCGTCAGCGCACAAACGTCCTGAGACGCCCGGGTAGCGTTTCCGCGTCATGCCCCGATCGCCCAAACCCGGGCAACGCAAACAGCAGACACGGCCGCGGGCCAATGCCGGAAACGCGGTGGCGTCTGGTGGCAGGAGGGCATCGCCGTCCAGTAGAAA
>VAWT01000001.1 GCA_005883415.1 Actinomycetota bacterium
CGTGGCCTGTTCAAGGACATCCACGGCAAACTGGAGCTCGACTGGGACGCCTGCCTGGACGCGACCTTCGAGGGGGAGATCGACGCGGCCGGGATCTGGACAGGTGAGCCGCAGCGAGACGCTCACCTGCGGAGCGCCGATTTCTTCGACGTCGAGAACCATCCCAAGATCACGTTCACCGGACGGTTCACCGACCGGACCGGCGGCACCACGTTCATGGGCGAGGTCGAGTTGACAATTCGTGGCGTGACCAAGGCGGTGCCGCTGGATGTCCGCTATCTCGGCGAGTGGAAGACGCCGTTTTGGGCAGACGGAGAGAACAAGGGGGAGTTACGGCGGATCGGCTTTGAGGCCACCGCCAGGATCAACCGACACGACTTCGGCGTGTCCTGGCAAGACGACATTCCGGGCGGCGGTGTAGTCGTCAGCAACGAGATCGACCTGGTCCTCGACGTAGAAGCGATACTGCTGGACGACCTCGAGCGAACCGGAGCGATTGACTACTACCGGACCGAAGCAGACGCCGCCTGAGCGACCGGCTGGCAGCACGGCCGCCGAGCCGATGCCCGCTGAGCTGAACCCGCGACGGATTCGGCGCAGGCTGGTGCAGATCGCGCTGGTCGTCGCCGTCATCGCGATCGTGGTGCTCGTCGGGCCTGGGCTCGGAAGCCTGCGCAGCCAGCTAGCGCATGCTTCACCTGGGTGGGTGGTGGCGGGCGTGGGATTCGAGGTGCTATCGGCGCTGGCCTATGTTGTGATCTTCCGGGCAGTTTTCTGCCCGCGGATGACGTGGCGGTTGAGCTATCAGATCGGAATGGCCGAGCAGGCCGCGAACTCCGTGCTGTCGGTCAGCGGCGCCGGCGGTCTGGCCCTAGGCGCGTGGGCGCTGCACCGCGGCGGGATGAACACCGAGCACATCGCCCGCAGGACAGTCGCGTTCTTCTTCCTCACGAGCATGGCCAACGTGGGGGCCGTGATCGTGTTGGCGCTGCTGTACGCGGTGGGGATTCTTCAGAACAATAGGAACCCCGCGCTGACCTACGCGTTCGGAGCGGCGGCGGCGGTGGCGACGGCGATCGTCGTGGCCCTTCCGGCGGTGCTGACGCACGGGCCAGCGGAACAGTGGCAGGCGCAGCCCGGTAGCAAGCTCGCGGCAGCTCTGCACTACGTCCGCTTCTCACTGGGGCAAGGTATCCGCGACGGACTGTTGCTGCTGCGCCGGCGCTCTGTAGGGGTCCTGGTTGGCTCGGTGGGCACGATGGTGTTTGACGTCGCGGTGCTGGGGATGGCCTGCAAGGCGGTCGGATATTCCCCGGCACCGGGGATGCTCGCGCTGGGCTACTTGATCGGGCAGCTGGGCGGGAACATTCCGGTCCCCGGCGGGATCGGCGGTCTCGATGGCGGGCTCATCGGCACGTTCGTCCTCTACCACCAACCGCTAGCGCCCACGACCGCGGCGGTCCTCATCTACCACGCGATCGTGCTGTGGATTCCCGCATTGCTCGGGAGTGTCGCGTTCGTCCAGCTTCGCAACACGCTTCGGAGAGAGGCCCGACCGGCGGCGATGTGCGCGCCATTGGCCGAACCGATCGAGGTCGCTCGCCCGGCCGCGGTCGCTCAGTGATCGTTTAACGAGCTTTCGCACCTACGCGGGGATACCTCGACCGAGTCGGGGGGTGGCGGTCCCGGTCACTACCGTGGTGCAGGTATGGCCATCGCCGGCGACAGATCATCGTTCAACCGGGTCCCTGCGCCCGGGCTGGTGCTCGTGGGTATCGCCTCGGTGCAGGTCGGGGCGGCGTTCGCGACCAAGCTGTTCGTCCACCTCGGACCGGGCGGGACCGTGCTGGTGCGCGTCCTGT
Organism: Actinomycetota bacterium; assembly: GCA_005883415.1. Classification (GTDB taxonomy): domain Bacteria; phylum Actinomycetota; class Thermoleophilia; order Solirubrobacterales; family Solirubrobacteraceae; genus Palsa-465. The sequence goes on from VAWT01000001.1 coordinate 1,863, forward strand.
TCGCAGCGCTCGTGCTGTGCGCGATCTGGCGGCCACGAATACGGGCCCACACGGCCCGCGAGCTTCGGCTGGCCGCCCTGTTCGGGCTGGCATTGGCGTTGATGAACTTCACCTTCTACGAGGCCCTTGACCGCATCCACCTGGGGATCGCGGTCACGCTCGAGTTCGTTGGGCCGTTGGGTGTAGCTCTGGTGGGATCGCGAACGCGTGTGGATGTCCTCTGGGCGCTGTTCGCGGCGGCCGGCGTCGCCCTCCTGGGCGGCGTCGGCGGGGCCCAGGTGACCGGGGTGGTGCTGGCCCTCACGGCGGGCGGGTTCTGGGCCGCGTACATCCTCCTGAACGCACGTGTGGGACGGACGTTCAGTGGCGGAGACGGCCTGGCGATAGCGATGGCCATCGGCACGGTGCCGCTGATCGGACCCGGGATCGCCGACGGCGGATCGAACCTCCTGCATCCGGCCTATCTCGCAGCGGGCTTTGCCGTGGCGCTCCTGAGCTCTGTGGTGCCGTATTCGCTCGAGCTCGAGGCTCTGCGCCGCCTCCGGCCGCACGTGTTCGGCGTGCTCATGAGCCTTGAGCCGGCGATGGCCGCGCTGGCAGGCCTGGTGGTGATCGGACAGGGTTTGAGCGCCCTGGACGTGCTGGCGATCGCGCTGGTCGTGATCGCCAGCACCGGCGCGACGCTCGGCGCCCGCGGGCCAGCTCCCGTGGACGCGTAGCGCCGCGACAGGATGAACAGGTAGGTTCTGCGCCCGTGCTTGGCTTGCCCGACAGCGTCACCGCGTGCCTGTTCGACCTGGACGGCGTGCTGACTCAGACCGCGAAGGTGCACGCGGCGGCGTGGAAGCAGATGTTCGACGAATATCTGCGCCGGCGCGCCGAGCAGAGGGGGGAGAAATTCATTCCGTTCGACGAGGTCCGCGAGTACGACGAGTACGTCGACGGCAAGCCCCGATACGACGGCGTGCGCTCATTTCTGTCTTCGCGGGGCATCGAGCTGCCGCAGGGAACTCCCGACGATCCGCCGGACGCCGAGACGATCGACGGGCTGGGCAACCGCAAGAACGAGATCGTGCTGAAGATGATTCACGACGACGGTGTAGAGCCCTACGAAGGGTCAGTGCGTTACGTGAAGGCGGCGCGCGACGCGGGCGTGCGCCGGGCCGTCGTCTCCTCCAGCACCAACTGCCGGGACGTCCTCACCGCCGCCGGGATGCTCGACCTGTTCGAGGAGATCATCGATGGTCACACGACCGAGCGTGAGCACCTGAACGGAAAGCCCGCTCCTGACACCTACCTCGCCGGAGCGCGGGCCGTCGGCGTCGGACCGGATCAGGCCGCGGTGTATGAGGACGCGCTGGCCGGGGTCGAGTCCGGGCGCGCCGGGAACTTCGCGTTCGTGGTCGGGGTGGATCGCGCGGGACAGGCGGACGCCCTGAAGGCGCACGGCGCCGACGTGGTGGTGAAGGACCTCTCCGAGCTGCTCGACGGCAAGTGATCCAGCATCGCGCCTTCCGCGTCGAGCCCTGGGCCGTACGCGAGACCGAGCTCCACCAGGACCTCCTCGCCCAGACCGAGTCGGTGTTCGCGCTTTCAAACGGCCACATCGGGCTGCGCGGGAACCTCGATGAAGGCGAGCCATTCGGTCTTCCCGGCACCTACCTGAGCGGCTTCTACGAGCTCCGGCCCCTGCCGTACGCCGAGGCTGGGTACGGAAACCCGGAGTCCGGGCAGACGGTCCTCAACGTGACCAACGGCAAGCTCATCCGACTGCTTGTCGTCGATGAGCCGTTCGATATTCGGTATGGCGAGCTCCGGAGCCACGAGCGGGTTCTGGATCTGCGCGCCGGGGTCCTGCGCCGAACTGCCGAATGGGTGTCTCCCACCGGGCGGGCGGTGCGGGTCACGTCGACCCGCATGGTCTCGTTCACTCAGCGCGCTGTCGCCGCGATCTCCTACGAGGTGGAGCCGATCGATGACGCCTTTCCCATCGTCATCCAGTCGGAGCTCGTGGCCAACGAGTCGATGCCGCAGACCGAGGCAGACCCGAGAGCCGCGGCGGCACTTGCGGCGCCGCTGCAGTCCGAGGACTACATCGCCATCGACTCGCGCGCGGTCCTCACGCACAAGACCGCCGCCAGCGGTCTGAGGCTGTCGGCGGCCATGGGACATGTGATCGACGGCCCGGAGGGGACCGAGTCGAACTGTGAGGCCTTTGAGGACATGGCCAGACTGACGATTACAGGCGACATCTCAACTGGCCAACCGCTTCGAATGGTGAAATTCCTGGGCTACAGCTGGTCGGCCCAGAGATCGCTGTCGGCGGTTCGCGACCAGGTCGGGGCTGCCCAGTCCGAAGCCATGCACAGGGGCTGGGACAAGCTGCTCGCCGAGCAGCGCGAATTTCTCGACGATTTCTGGGATCGCGCAGATTGCGAAATAGAAGGAGACGAAGAGCTTCAGCAGGCCGTGCGCTTCGCGCTGTTTCACGTCCTCCAGGCTGGCGCCAGGGCGGAGCAGCGCGCAATCGCCGCCAAGGGCCTAACCGGATCCGGATACGACGGGCACGCGTTTTGGGACACCGAAACGTTCGTGCTGCCGCTTCTGACGTACACCGTTCCCCGTGCCGCCGCAGATGCGCTCAAGTGGCGCCACTCGACGCTCGATCTGGCCAGGGAGAGGGCACAGCAACTCGGCCTTGAGGGCGCTGCGTTCCCCTGGCGGACGATCCGCGGGCAGGAGTGCTCAGGCTACTGGCCGGCGGGCACCGCCGCCTTTCATATCAACGCAGACATCGCCGACGCCGTCCACCGATATGTCATGGCGACCGAGGACGACGCTTTCGACCGTGACGTCGGGACCGAGCTGCTGGTCGAGACCGCGAGGCTCTGGCGGTCGCTTGGCCATCACGACGCGTCGGGCAGATTCAGGATCGACGGAGTAACAGGTCCTGACGAGTACAGCGCGATCGCCGACAACAACGTGTACACGAACCTGATGGCGCAGCAGAACCTCCGTGCCGCCGCCGACGCCGCGGGGCGGCACCCAGAGGTCGCCACCAGGCTCGGCGTGGACGCGGAGGAGGCGGCAAGCTGGCGTGACGCTGCACAGTCAATGGTCATCCCGTACGACGACCTGCGGGGGATTCATCCCCAGGCCGAGGACTTCAGCGAGCACGACCGCTGGGACTTTCAGAACACCTCGCCCGAGCAATACCCGCTGCTGCTGCACTTCCCATACTTCGACCTATACCGCAAACAGGTCGTGAAGCAAGCGGATTTGGTGCTGGCGATGTTCATGCGTCCCGACTCCTTCACCGACGAGCAGAAAATGCGTAACTTCGCCTACTACGAGGCCCTGACCGTTCGCGATTCCTCCCTCTCGGCCAACACCCAGGCTGTCCTCGCCGCTGAGGTCGGCTACCCGGAGCTCGCCTACGACTACTTCGCCGAGGCGGCTCTGATGGACCTCGACGATCTCGAGCACAACACCCGCGACGGGCTACACATCGCCTCGCTGGCCGGGGCTTTCATCGCCGCCATCGCCGGGTTCGGCGGCGTTCGCGACCACCGAGGCGCCCTCAGCTTCGCGCCCCGCCTGCCTGAGGCTCTCAGCCGGCTCGTTTTTCGGCTCAGCTTCCGCGGGCGACGCCTACGGATCGAAATCAGCCACGCCCAGGCGCGATACACGCTGGTGGACGGCGAGCCGCTCGAGATCGAGCATCACGGGCAGAAGCTAACGGTGGATGGGCGGCCGCTCACGCGCAAGATCCCGCCAGCACCGAATCTCACGCCCCCGAAGCAGCCGCCCGGCCGCGAGCCGGCCAGGAGACGGCCGCTGCGATGACGTACGCCTGCTCGTCAATCCAGTGAAGGACTCCCCGATCGAGCAGCTGTTGAGGGCTGTGGACGAGCTCGATGTGGACGCCGCGCTGGCGCTCATGGCGCCCGATGTCCGATTCCTGGCCGTCGATGGCCGCCGCGGCGAAGGGAGGGAGGCCGTGCGCAAGCTGGTCACCGACTTCATCTCGACGCTCCGCTCGACCTCCCACCAGATCACGGCTCAATGGCACCAGGACAGCGTCTGGATCGCCGAGGTCGAGGGCGGGTACGAGTTACAGGATTATCTGCAGCTCAAAGCGCTGCCGCGGGCGTTTGTACTGCGTGTGGGGCCCGACGGCATCACCGACCTTCGTGCCTACGGAGCGCACGAACGCCCGCTCACCGACCACCGCACCGGTGAGGAGGGGATGTGGGTCGGTGGGCGGTGGGTTCCGCCGCTCTAGCCGAGCGCGACGCGCGGGCAGCCGACTACTGCTGGTAACGCTCGACGGTGTCGGCGTCGCGCACCTGCGCCTCGTCCGGATCCTGTCCGAACTCCTCGCGAGCACGCCGCTGTCGAAGCAGATCCCAGCAGCGGTCCAGCTCAATCTCCACGTCCTGCAGGCGCCGCTGGTCTTCCTCGAGCTGCTCTTCGTGATGGCTGTCTGCTTCCTCGCGGCGGCGGAGCTTCTGCTCTTCCGCGACCAGATTCTCAATTCGATTGGCGATGCTCTTGTCGTCCATGCGCCAATCCTAGCCCGCCGCTGGATACGATCGACAAATGCCCCGTTCGGAGGCACTGGTCGATGAGATCGCCAACGAGCTCGCCAGCTGGCCTGGCATACACGTCGAGCGCCGCTCCGATGGCGCGGCTCGCGTCCGCTACGAGCACTCAACGCTCGGCCTCCTGTATCCCGACCGAGGCGTAGCCGAGTTACCGGTGCTCGATGCGGAGCGCGACGAGCTGATCGAGGAGGGAGAGGCCGAGCCGGCGGAGCTGACGCCCGAATCGAGTGGGGTCAGTCACGACATCCACGGGCCCGCAGACGTCACCGCGGTGCTCGAGTTGTTCGATCGCCGCTATCGCGACGTCCGCGGCGAGGACGATCCGTACACCTCCGAAGACCCGGGGTGAGGGCCTGCGGCGAGCATGGCTGTTGACGGCTCCTCTGCGCCCGCAGTCCACGTCGAGAACGTGGCGAAGCACTTCGGCGCGACCGTCGCGCTCGCGGGCGTGGACCTCGACGTCCAGCAGGGCACGGTGTTCGGATTGCTCGGGCCGAACGGGGCCGGCAAGACGACGCTCGTCCGGGTGCTCGCGACGCTGCTCATGCCCGACGCCGGACGGGCAGAGGTGTTCGGTCACGACGTCGTCCACGAGGCGGCGACGGTACGTCAGCTGCTGGGGCTGACCGGACAGTTCGCCGCCGTCGACGAGATTCTCACCGGACGAGAGAACCTGCAGATGTTCGGTCGCCTGTTCGGCCTCTCGGCGGACGAGACACGGCGGCGGGCGAGCGAGCTGCTGGAGCGCTTCGAGCTCGCTGACGCCGCCGACCGCTCGGCCCGGACGTACTCCGGGGGCATGCGTCGCCGGCTCGACCTCGCGTCGAGTCTGATCACTCGTCCACGGGTCCTGTTCCTCGACGAGCCCACTACGGGCCTCGATCCGCGCAGCCGTAACGAGATATGGGACACAGTGCGCGAGCTCGTCCGCGGGGGGACCACGCTCCTGCTCACGACCCAATACCTCGAGGAGGCCGACCAGCTCGCCGACGAGATCGCGGTCATCGACCACGGACGCGTGATCGCCCAAGGGACGGGAAATGAGCTCAAGGATCGGGTCGGAGGGCAGATCCTGGAGGTCGAGCTGACCAATGCCGTACAGCGCGAGCAGGCAGCGTCCGTCCTGGCTTCGATTGGATGCGGCCAGCCCGAGCCCGGCGATCGCGCGGATCAGCTCACGCTTCCGGCCCCTCGGGACGGCCTCGAGCTGGTCGAGGATGCGGCGTCGGGCCTTCGCAATGCCGGGATCCGGGTGAGCGACCTGGGCCTGCGCCGACCGACGCTCGACGACGTGTTCCTGCAGCTGACGGGCGCGCCTCCCGGCGAAGACGGTGCGGGGCCGGGCGCGGATGCCTCACGTGGGGATGGCGCGGTTGCCTCACGCCCGCAGGAGATGCGCCCTGAGTCAAGAGACGGACAGGCCTCCACCGACGGCGCGACCTACGGGCGTGAGGCGATCCGCGTCCGCTTTCTGCACCGCCCATCGCCGAGCTCTCTGCGTCGTTCGGTCACCGACGCCTGGGTCGTCACGGCTCGCAACCTGCGTCATTTCATTCGTCAGCCGGAGCTGCTGATCTTTTCGACGATCCAGCCGATCATGTTCGTGATCCTGTTCGCCTACGTGTTCGGAGGCGCGGTCAAGGGGTCGCTGCCGCACGGAGTCAGCTACGTCGACTTTCTGTTGCCGGGGAT
>VAWT01000002.1 GCA_005883415.1 Actinomycetota bacterium
CCAGCGACTTCAGGTAGTTCATCTGGCGGAACAGGTGCGCCTCCTGCTCGCGCGACAGGAGGGGGACTTCACGGTGGCCGTCCAACTCCGGACGCGGGCCCTCGGGGGCCGTGGCCCGTCGTGTGATCTCGGGCGGTGGCGGTCCGGACATCTCGGCGAGGATCGAGTCGCGGGCGCCGGGGTCGTCGAAGCTGGGGTGAGCAATGTACTCGATCCTCGTCGCCAACGGGCTGCGGATGCTCGGCCCGCCGGGCAGGCGCCCGCCGTCTGGCAGGGGCCGATCGGCCCGGGCGGCGCCGTCGAACACGCGGACATCTCGTGCTGCGCCACTCATGGAATTCCTCTGATCATTCGCCGTGCGTCGCGGGCCGGGTGTGCTCGCGGCGGCCGGGGCGAGGCCGGCGCCGGCCGCCGGCGGCGAGGCCGCGGGACGGGCCCGGTCGCCGAACCCGAGGAAGCGGGCGAACCGCCGCCGGCGCTCGCGGGCGTACCACTGCTGCCGGGCACGGTCCCTGGTCCGTCGTCTCCTAGTCGCGTCCATCGTCGTCAACTCCGCGGTCGAGGCCGCTGCGTCGGCCGAGGGACGTGCAAGACCTGCCTCGGCAAGGCTTTCGGCCGTGAACAAAGTTCAAGAAGCGGTGGGCCCGGCCCTTCCTCCCCGCGATCCCATCGCTCCAGTGTCCGCTTCCCATCCCACACTCTTCCTGGGAGGGACAGGTGGACAACAAATCCGATAGAATGGCCGTAGCCACCCGAGGTCCTGGGGTGCCCTGGCCATGCACGAACGGCTGGCTGACCTTCGCCCGGCCACGTCATGCGAATCCACGCCGCCGGGTGGCACGCCCCTACCTTGAGGAGGGACCGCCCATGGCCGGCGACCCCCGGGTGCTCGGACTGCTCGAGGAGATGCTCAGCTCGGGCAAGGCGCCGGAAGAGGTGTGCCGCGACTGCCCCGAGCTGCTCCCCGAAGTCCGGCGGCGGTGGCAGCAATTCCAGCTCGTCGACGCGCAGGTCAGGTCGTTGCTTCCGGGCCTTGAGACAAGTTCGGATGCTGGCGCGACCACGCCGCCGGAGAGTGTCCCAGTCCCACCCGCGGCCTTCGGCCGTTATGAGGTGCGGGGCACCTTGGGGGCGGGCGGCTTCGGCGCCGTCTACCTCGGGCACGATACGCAACTCGATCGGCCCGTGGCCATCAAGGTGCTGCACGCCAAAGCGCGCCCGGCGCAGGCCGGCGAATCGGCCCTGCAGGAGGCGCGGCGGCGCGCCCAGCTGCGTCACCCCGGCATCGTGGCGGTCCACGACGTGGGCATGCACGAGGGGCAGGTCTACATCGTCTCCGATTACCTCGACGGCCCCGACCTCGGCCGCTGGCTGCGCGACCACCGCCCGGCCTGGCCGGAGGCCGCCCGGATCGCGGCCGCCGTGGCCGACGCGCTCGCCCACGCGCACGCCCGACTCATCATCCACCGCGACATCAAGCCGGCGAACATCCTCCTCGGCGCCGACCGCGCACCGGTGCTCGTGGACTTCGGCCTGGCCCTCGGCGAGGCCCAGGCGGGCGGCGCTCAGAAGGGCGTCGTCGCCGGCACTCTGTGCTACATGTCGCCGGAGCAGGCGGCCGGCACGGCCCACCGCATCGACGGCCGCACCGACGTCTACAGCCTGGGCGTGGTGCTTTACGAAATGCTCACCGGGCGCTTGCCCTTCCGGGCGACCGATCGCCAGGAACTCTTGCGGCAGGTGCGTGACGACGAGCCGCAGCCTCCCCGGCAGCTCGTCGGCGACATCCCGCCCGAGCTGGGACGGGCGTGCCTCAAGGCGCTGGCGAAGCGGCAGGAGGATCGCTACACCACCGCAGGGGACTTCGCCGCGGACCTGCGCCGGGTCCTCCCGACCTGGGCGGTCGCGGAGTTGACCGGTCCGCAATCGGGTTGGTCGGCAAGTCCACCGATTTCCGCCGTCAAACGTCATTCCGTGGGTCGCCAGAAAGAACTCGCGGAGCTGGGTCGTGCCTTCGAGTCGGTGGCGGCCGGTCAGGGGCTATTCCTGTGCGTGACGGGCGAGCCCGGCATCGGCAAGACGACCCTGGTCGAAGATTTCGTCAGCGAGCTCGCGGCCACCGGCCGCCTCTGCGCCCTGGCGCGCGGGCGCTGTTCAGAGCGCCTCGCCGGGACCGAGGCCTATCTGCCGTTTCTCGATGCCCTGGAGAGCTTGCTCCACGACGAAGTAGGTGAGGCAGCGGCACGGGTGATGAAGGCGACCGCCCCGAACTGGTACGCGCAGGTCGTGTCGCTGACCGCGGAAGACTCCTCCCTGACGCGCGTGCTCGCCGAGCCGAAAGCGGCCTCCCAGGAACGCCTGAAGCGCGAGCTGGGTGCCTTCCTGCGGGAGGTGTCGCACCTGCGGCCGTTGCTCCTGTTCTTCGATGATCTGCACTGGGCGGACGCCTCGACCGTTGATCTGCTCGCCTACCTCGGCGGCAGGTGCGCGGGGATGCGTGCCCTGTTGGTGTTGACCTATCGCCCGACCGACCTGGTGCTGGGCAAGCACCCATTCGGGCCGGTCAAGCTGGACTTGCAGGCGCGCGGCGTCTGTCGCGAGCTGGCGCTGGAGTTCTTGACCCGAGCGGATCTCGATCGCTATCTCGCGCTCGAATTCCCCGGGCATTGCTTCCCGGAGGAGTTCGCGGCCCTCGTCCACGCCCGGACGGAGGGCAGCCCGCTGTTCATGGCCGACCTCCTGCGCTACCTTCGCGACCGACAGGTGCTGGCGCAGGAACAGGGCCGCTGGACGTTGGGGCGATCGATCCCCGACCTCCGGCGCGACCTGCCCGAATCGGTCCGCGGCATGATCCAGCGGAAGATCGGTCAGCTCGGCGAAGACGACCGCCGCTTGCTGGTGGCGGCCAGCGTGCAGGGCTACGAGTTCGACTCCGCGGTCGTGGCCCGGGTGCTCGAGCGGGATGCGGCGGAAGTGGAGGACCGGCTGGACGAGCTGGACCGTGTCCATGCCCTCGTGCGGACGGTCAGGGAGCAGGAGTTCCCCGACCGGACTCTGACGCTGCGGTACCGCTTCGTCCACGTGCTGTATCAGAACGCCCTGTACGCGTCGCTGGGGCCGACGCGTCGCGCGTCGCTCAGCGCGGCGGTGGCGCAAGCGCTGCAGGGCTACTACGGGGAGAAGAGTGGGGACGTGGCCGCCGAATTGGCGCTGCTCCTGGAGGCGGCACGGGACTTCTCGCGGGCCGCGGACTATTTCCTGGTGGCGGCTCAGAACGCGCTCCGCGTCTTCGCCAATCAGGAGGCCGTAGTACTCGCATGCCGAGGAGTCGAACTGCTCGCGTCGTTGCCGGACACCCCCGAGCGCGCCCGCAAAGAACTCGCCCTGCAAATCACCTTGGGCCCGGCCCTTTTTTCCACCAGGGACTGGACGGCGCCCGACATTGAGGCGGTCTACGCGCGCGCGCACGTCCTGTGCCGTGAGCTGGGAGAATCGCCGGCTCTCTTCCCGGCGTTATGGGGAATATGTCTCTTCCGCATCGTGCGCGGGGAAATCCAGACGGGGCTGAATCTGGCAGAGCAGTTGCTTGACCTGGCGCAGGGCGCGCAGGACCCGGGCCTCCTTCTGCAGGCGCACTACGCGCTGGGACGGGCCCATGCCTTCCTCGGAGATTGGGCGACCGCAAGGACACACCTGGAGCAGGCGATCGCCTGCTATGACCGCCGTCAGCACGGCTCGCATGCCTTTCTCTATGGCGGCCATGACCCGTGCGTGTCCTCCATGGGCTATGCGGCCCACTCACTTTGGATGCTCGGCTATCCCGAGCAGGCCTTGCAGAGGGGCCGGGAGGCCCTGGCGCTGGCCCGCGAGCTGGGTCATCCCGCCAGCCTGGGCCACACGCAGTATTTGGTCGCAGTCCTCCATCAATACCGCCGGGAGGTAACCGAGACCCTTGAGCTGGCCGAGGAACTCCAGGGACTCGCTGCCGATCAGGGGCTCTCGATTCACTTGGCGGCAGCATCGGTCCTGCGAGGCTGGGCTCTGGTGGAGCGCGGTCGCAGCGAGGAGGGGATGGCGCAAATTCGCCAGGGGTTCGCCACAGGGGAACCCACGCGCGTCCACTTGCGTGCTCATTCCCTTGCCTTGTTGGCCGAGGCCTGGGGCAAAGAAGGAAACTTCACGGAGGGGCTCGCCGAACTGGCAAAGGCGTTCACGCTAGTTGAGAAGACTGGGATCCGTTCCTTTGAGCCGGAATTGCACCGACTCAAGGGGGAGTTCCTGCTGGCCCTTCATCCGGAGAACCCGGCGGACGCCGAAGCTTCTTTCCGTCAGGCCGTCGCGATCGCCCGCCGTCAGCAGGCGAAGGCCCTGGAGCTGCGGGCCACGATGAGCCAGGCCCGGCTCTGGCAACGGCAGGGCCGCCGCGACGAGGCCCGCGACGCGCTGGCCGCCGTCTACGGCACGTACACGGAAGGCTTCACGACGCCGGACCTCGTGGACGCCGCCGCGCAACTTGATCACCTGGCCTGACCTCCGACGCGCGGCGCACAAAGACCGTTTCAACGCCGACGTGCCGGCGGCCTCCCAGTAGAAGATGTCGAGTTCGCTGACCTTCACCGTTTTGTGATGTACGACCGGCTGTTGGGCGGTGGCATGGCCGCCCAGACCGAGGATCAGCGCCGTGGCCGCGGTCAGCGTCAAGGGCATTCGGGGATTGGACGAGCGCGTCATCGTCGTTCTCCGCTCAAGGGTTCGAGGTCTCGTGTGCCCCGTCGTTCGGAAGGATTCCACGCCGTGAACCGGCGGCCTCCAGCGACTCTCCGGCCGTGAACAGGGATGCTCCCAGCAGCACGACGTCCTTGAGCAGGAATTGCCCAGGCATCGCTGATAAGGCCGGGAATCCGCCCAGACTCGGTTCCCAGCCGGGCGTGGTGAGCAGGAAGCTCAGCGTCGTCAGGAACATGCCCGAGGCCAGAGCGCTGCCCACGGCCGAGCCCATCGCCCAGACCGGACGGACGGCGATGAGCAAGCCGATGGCGATCTCGACCACCCCCAGGAACGCGGAAAACCCGCCGACGCTCATGAGTCGATACACCCAGCCCATCAGCGGGCTGTTCGCCACGAGCGGCTTGATGCCCTCGGCCTCGTAGGCCGTGAACTTCATCCCGCCGATCCAGAGCAGCACGATGACCAGGCCGAAGCGGGTGACGTGCATGCCAATCCTCTTCAATCGCTCAGCCATGGGGAAGTCTCCTTCGCGGGTGAGGCCGGGGCCGCGTAGGCCGCCGGCGGATCAGGATCGGGCGGGTAACGCGCGAAAGAGCGCGGCGAGCCCTTCCGACATCGTCGGATGGGTCAGGGTCGCGTCGCGCAGGGCCGTGTAGGGGAGACCCGCCGAGATCGCGACCTGGACGGTCGTCATGACGGCGTCGGCCTCGGGGGCGAACGCGGTGAAGCCGAGGATGCGATCGCTCTCGGCGGCGACCAGCGTCTTGTAGAAGCCGCGCGGCTCGGAGAGGGTCCTGGTGCGAAGGATGGCGGTCGCCGGGATCTTCGCGAGACGGTAGGCGATCCCGCGACGCTCCGCCTCCGACTCGCTCAGGCCGACGTGGGCCACTTCGGGGTCGGTGAACAGGCAGGAGGGTACCAGGCGTCCGGTCGTCGTTCGGTCGATGCCGGCGAGGTTGTCGCGGACCACGCGGACGTCGTCGTCGGCCATGTGGGTGAACTGGGGGCCGCCCGCGCAATCGCCCACCGCCCATACCCCGGGGGCCGTCGTCCGGCACCGCTCGTCGACCTTGACGA
>VAWT01000351.1 GCA_005883415.1 Actinomycetota bacterium
GTCTTCAAGCGGCCGTAGCGTGGGTCTATATCGGTGGCCGCTTCCGCCAGCTCGGCGTCGTAGATCAGAAACTCGATTTCCTCCCGCGCCGCCACCTCGCCAGCCTGTCGCGCAGAGAAGGATGTGTTCAGCCAGATGCCGTTCATCCCCAGGCGCGAGGCGGCGAACGCGACGATCAGCGGCATGCGGCTGTTGCGGCACAAGATGCCGACGCTCGAACCTTCGCCCAGGCCCATGGCCCGCATCGCGCTCGCCAGCCTGTTGATCTGCTCGTCGAAGTCGTCGAAGGTGATGACCCCGACGTCGTCCGCGATCGCCGGCCGCTCGCCGTGGCGCAGCGCCGCGATCCGCGGCGCGGCGCCAAAGGCGCCGTACGTCCGCAGCGCGGAGAGGGTCTGAACCATGAGGTGGGGAGGGCCGCCGCCCAGGGCCCCGGCGCGCATAAGCACAGCCACTGACCGGCCCTCGAGCTCGACGCGGCGGACCGGACCGGGAAGAGCCTCCTCGAGCCGGGCCGGGTCGCGGAGGATTTCTGCCAGGCGCCCTGACTCCCGCACAACGCCCGTCAGGCGCCTTAGGTCGGGCACACTGCGGGGCAGCTTCACGGGCGGGCAGTCTATTGCGAGGGCTCGGCCTGCCTGCGCGGCGCGCCGCCGGGCAGCCGGTCCACCAGCCGCCCGAACCGATCGATCGCGCCCTCGAGCGGGCTCGCCATCTGAAGCGCGCGCTCGAGGGTCGGCAGTACGGCGATCAGCTCCGAGCCGGTCTCGGCGACCTGGGTCGCGCTATCAACGATCTGTGCGCCGCGGGAGTTGACCTGACCGCCGAGCACCTCGATCCTGGTGCCGAGCTCGAGCATCGCTCCAGCGCGCTCGTCCAGCCGCTGCCCGATCGACAGCACGGCCTCCGCCCGTCGGTCCAGCCGCTCTGCGATTTCGAGCACCGCCCGGCCGGTGCTGGCGATCTCCTCCCCGAGCTCGAGCATCCGGTTGAACTGCGCCGGCGCCGTCCTGGCCATCCGCGCGACAGCCCCGACATCGGACACGATCCGGTTGACGACCGTCTGCGGTGACTCGATCGGGACGCCGAGGAGGCGCATGGATGGTGGAGGCTAGCTCAGGGCCGAGGACGCGAGTGTCCGTTACGTCCAGAGTAATTATCGGTCTGGCTGTGGCAATTGGGGCAAAGGAGCTCGAGATTCTCAAGCCGATTGTCGAGGCGGTCGCCGTTGATGTGGTGGAGCGCAAGCGACAGCCGCTCACCGCGCCACTCAGAGATCCCGCAGTTGGCGCACGACGCAGGTTTGAGCCCTTCAACGAGTAGGCGTCTCTTGACATTCGCGCGATTCCGGAGCCGTCCCGCAGAGAACATGAGCTCGGGCGGTGTGCGTTGAGGGCGAGTGACGATCGCGCCTCGCCTCCTCGCCGCCTGCCACGTCTCATGTGAGAACCCGAACGTCGCCACACATTCACGAACGCTGTGCCCCTCGTCATAGAACCGCCGAACGGCGTGCCAGTCGTACCTCCGGGCGCCGCGCTCGTCGATCGGCACACCGAGGCGCCCAGCGTGGTACCAGACCGTGGAGCGCGACACTCCCAGTTGTCTCGCGACCTCTACCTTGCTCAGACCCTCAGCCAGGAGCGCTACGACGGCCTCCCTCGTCCGTACCCTCAAGCGGACGGAGTCAATGTCAACGACCGGACTCGCGAGAG
>VAWT01000352.1 GCA_005883415.1 Actinomycetota bacterium
TGCGGCATCGCAGCGGAGCACCCGGAGCCGTTGAGAGGCATCTGCAAATACCTCCAAGGGCGAGAGGGCGTCGTACAGCTGGCGCTCTTCAACCGCAAGACCCACAGGACCTACGTCCTGTCAAACGGAAGCAGCACCCAGTACACGGCCAGCATTGTCAAGGTCGACATCTTGGCGAGGTGGCTTCGCTACTACGAACAACATGGGACGAGCATTCCCGCGCAGATTCCTTATTCGATCAAGTACCTGATGGAGCGAATGATCGAAGCCAGCGATAACGCCGCCGCGACTGGGCTGTTCTACTTCCCGGGCGGATGCGGCGCGCTGACGAAGTTCAACAAGCTCATCCCGTTGAAGCAGACCGAGGTCGGATGCGAGAGCCCGACCTATTACGGATGGGGCAACACGACGACCACCGCGGCTGATCAGGCAGCCCTGATGAAAGTCTTCGCCTATGGGAGACCACGAAGCGTTCTCGGCGACGATGCTCGGGCGTACGGCTTGCACCTGATGGAGAGCGTCCAGCCCGATCAGCGCTTTGGGATCACCTGCGGCCCGTGGGGCCATTCGTGCGAGGGTCCCAACTATGCCCAGCCTGCTCCCGGAATTACTGTCGCTCTCAAGAACGGCTGGAAGACGCTTCCGACCTGCACGCAACCGACCGCCAAATGCCCATGGCAGGTCAACAGCACCGGCTGGGTACAGGGCGAGGGCCGCGACTACGTCCTTACCGTTCTCACGACAGACGATCCCGTCGGAAGCGGTGATCTTTTCGGCTTTCAATACGGCATCCAGACAATCCAGGGCATCTCAAAGCTCGTCTGGCGCAATCTGAAGTAGTCCGACGCTCCGTGTCTGATCGGCACCCGTCGCCCCCACACAAGGCGGCTACACGCGGGTGGCGATCCCCGGGTAGTCGAGCACGTATCCCAGTTCGTCGAAGCGGATGTCGGCGGTGAAGTCGCCCGCAGTGAAGCGGACCTGCCCCCTCCCAAGCGGCTCATATCGCTGCTCTGAGGAAGTGACCTTTAGCGACGGCACGTCGACCCAGCGCATCGTGTACACGCGCGCTGGGCCTGCCCGGAGAAGCCCGTCGCGGATCACGGGAAGCGAGTTGAACAATGGCGAGAAGCCGAGGTCGAAGAAGTCGGCGCCCCCTAGCGTCAGCTCAATCGAGGTCCCTCCGACAAGATCGAGAGCCAGCCGATCCGACTCGAGCCTGTAGCGCAACTCGTAGACCGCGCCGAGCTGAGTACCGACGGCGGTGAGGTCGCGAGCGCGCCTCTGCACATGAGCAACCTCCATCCTTGGAGAACCATCACCGCGCCACGCGAGCTGGCTGGCCATCTTTCCGGCTCTACGCCGTTAAGACCTCGCGCGCTGCGCGCTCACCGGCGCGTACGGCGACGTCCATTAACCCTGCCAGTCCCGGGGTCGTTCGCTCATTCCGCTGTTCTCATCACTCATCCTTGCCCTCCTCGTCGCTTCCCCCCAGGAACCACCAGCCCCCGAAGGGGCGAGGTGTGCGGCAGCCTACGCCTTGCCGAGGTGACTAGGCCGTCTCCTCACGAGGAAGTTGCCAACGCCGTGAGGAGGCGGTCCACGTCGGTTTGGGTCGTATGAAGGTGCGGCGCGATCCGCACAGAGGTTCCGCGGATGCTGGCCACGACGCCGTCGTCGGCTAGCCGCCGCGCCAAACCGCTGGTCACGTCCCGTGGAAGCTGGATGCCGAGCATGTGAGGGCCGCGTTGGTCGGTAGCTGGGATCGCAAAGCCCAGATCCTCGGCACGCTGAGCGATCTGATCAGTCACGGCCCGGAGACTTGACCCAACCTCCGTGATCGTCCAATCGAGTAGTTGCTCCGCAGCGGCGATGGCCATGGGGATCAGCCCGAAGCTTGTTCGCTGGCCGACGTCGAAGCGTCTGGCGCCCTGCCGGTAGTGATCGGTGTAGTTCACGAGCGCCGCGAAATCGTCGGATCCTTCTCGGTTGATCCAGTTCTCCTCCAACGGCTCGCCGTCACGGTGCTGCGGATCAACGTAGAGGCATCCGATGCCGAGCGGGCCGAGCAGCCACTTGTAGCCAACCGACACCACGAAGTCCGGACGCAGGCGCGACACGTCGAGCGACAAGGCGCCCAGCGACTGACTGGCGTCGATCGCCACCAGGGCCCCCATCCGGTGCGCAGCTGCGACCGCAGCCTCGACATCGAGGGACGACCCGTCCGTCCAGTGCACGTTGGGGACGGCAAGAACGCGGGTGCGCTCGCTGATCCGAGCAAGGACCGCCTCGGTCCAACTCGCACCCCGCTCACGTCCGGCGACCACGAGCTCTGCCCCGGTTCGCATGCAGAATCGACGCCACGTGTAGTAGTTGGACGGATATTCCTCAGCTAGGACGAGGACCTGATCGCCCGCCCCGGCCGTCACGTTTCGCGCCGCGATCGCAAGCCCGTAGCTCGTAGCCGGGATCAGCGCTACACCGTCACGGTCGGCGCCGAGGATCGCCGCGTAGGCATCCCGAAGACGCTCAACATCGTTAAACCAATCGGCGGCCGTCATCAGCCAGGGCGCAGCACGACGCGCCAGCCCCGAGTCGCCGGCCGCGCGGACCGCGTGTAGGAGCGGCGACATGTTCGCCGTGTTGAAGTAGGCGACCTCGTCGGGGACCTCGAAGAGGTAACGCTGGGAACCGAGCTCGATCGACAACCTCGTCCTCGTGGCGGGCTTTCCCTGGTGACGCCGTACGGTAGTCGTGTCGTCCGGGCGCGGCCAGGATCGCTTCCGGCAGCCGGTGCCAGCCAGGGCAAAGGCCGAATCAGTCTGTCCGGAGGCGCACGCGCGGATGAATCAGGTGCGGGCGGTCTAGAGCTAGATATGCGGCGGAGCGGATCGGCGAAGTGGTTCGCGAGGCGTCTCAGGGGCAGTAGCAGCCCCACTCCGACGAGAGCAGAAGCGATGAAGTTCAACAGGAAGAGCGTGCCAATCGTCGGCACAGTCGAGAAGCCGTTAGTCGCGTACTCGTCGAGATGGTCTGCGCCTGTTGCGAGCAGTGCCATTGCGCCGACGACCAGCGCGACTTGGGCGAGGATCGTGTGTGTTCGGTTTTTTGCGGTCATCAGGGACTCCGTTTCAGAAGGTGTAATAAGTACGACGATCCGACTCACCGCTTCCTTCCCCGTCCGTGCGACCGGCGGCCCGGTGCCCCGCGCGCGGGACTAGAGGCCGAGGCATGGGACTAGCGGTGTCGCCTCCATAGCTTCCAACGACTGCCGGCCCGGAGCGGCTCGGCAATCCAGGCCGTGAGCGCGCGCGCCCGCTCGGTCATGGCCTCGAACTCCGGCTCGGAGGTGACTCGGAAGTGCTCGGCGAGGATCGAGCCCAGCCGCTGGCGGAGGTCGGCGGGAACGAGGTCGAGGAAATCCGTGACGAAGCCCGGCGCGGGCGGGACAGTAAGCGCCAGTGCCTCCGCGCGGAGCCGGGCGTAGATCGCAAGAGCCTCCCCAAGGCGCTCAGCGGCGTTCGCTGGCGTGTCCTTGGCCAGGATCTCTGCGACCCGCTGGCTGGAGGTGGCCTGAACTGCGTGCACAACATGATGCTGAGGCGCTCGGTGCTCGTGAATGGGCGGCTCAAGTCCGCTCCATCGCGCGTCCACCCTCCGATCCGCTAAGAACCCGAGGGCACGGATCGGATCGATGCCGACTTTGCGGGGCGAGACTCCCTCGGCAAGGGCGAAAAGCGCGATCTCCGAGCACTTGGGGCATGCGCTGCAAGCCCGCATCCCGTCGGGTGCTTGCCAGTACGAGAACTGAAGATCCGCCAACCTGCGGTATCGCCGTAACAGCAGCGCCTCGACCTGAGGCACGTGCAGCGGATACGTCAGCGATCCCTGGCGGATTCCCCACGGCTGCAACAGCGCGTCGAGCGCACCTTGGGTGACCGCGGAGTACATGAAGTCTCTTTGCAGGAGCACCCGGTCGCCGATCGACACGTTGTATTGGGCGTCGGCCTCCGAGGCCATCAGGCACCTGCTGATGCCCGCCATCGCGGCGACAGCCGCGATCGAGGCCTGAAACAGCGGCAGATCGCTCACCTCGTGCACGCCCAGTGTGGAGCCGTCGCGCTGCGAAAAGGAGATCTCCCAGGCGGTGCGGAAATCGGACGTAACTTCGACCAGCTCGACGGGGAGCCGCTTGGCGATCTCGGTGCGGGCGACGTCGCGGGCCACCCCGACGTGATCGCGGGCCCATGGGACCGGCGAGGTGATCATCACCAGCAGCGGACGGTCAGTCAGCTCCGCGGCCAGTGCGGCCAGGACCGTGCTGTCCTTGCCGCCACTGAAGGCGACGGCGTCGCGGTTTCCGGCGGCCGGCTGGCGCGTCGGCTCAAGCGGAGGACCCGAGTCAACGAGCTGGGCCGCCCGTCCAGGGCGGCGGGCGCTTCCGTAGGCCTCCAGCTGAATCGCGACGTTGTCCACCAGGCGGAGCCAAAACTCGCGCTCGGCTTGACCCAGCGAGACCGGGAGCTCGACTCGACACGGCCGCAGGAGCGCAAAGTGCGGTACAGGCACATCAACATCACCCGCCACCACAGACCGCGCGGCAGCGCGCGGGGTTCCAAGGGTGGCGGAACCGAGACCCGGAAGGACGTCCGGCGATAAAGCTCGGTGTCCGGGCTTACGTCCCAGCGGAACCGCACCTCCTGCTCACCAACGATGGGTTCCCCCAGCCGCACCGTATGCCCGCGCTGTACCGGGGGATTGGACACCGTTGGTCGAGGTCGGCTGAGCATCAAGTTCCTCGCCCATCCCAATCGACCAGGTGGAGAAGGTGATGCTCCAGTTGCTGAGCGA